>CAMBSA010000391.1 GCA_945869935.1 Bordetella parapertussis
CGACTCGTGCGCAACATCGGCATCAACTTGCGTCACGTCTGCCTCAAGGAACAGCATTTTTCCGACCTTGCCCATCGCGCGGCCACAGATCTGCTCGCAGCACTCGACTGGGACAAGAGCGAAGTCGAGGCGCTGATCGTTGTAACCCAGTCACCCGATTATCCGATTCCGGCGACAGCGATCATTCTTCAGGATCGCCTCGGATTGCCGCATTCCTGCCTTGCCTTCGACATCAATCTCGGCTGCTCCGGCTACCCCTACGGCCTGATGGTCCTGGGTAGCCTGATTTCGGCCGGCCGCATAAGGAAGGGGCTCGTTCTCGTCGGTGACCGCTCGTCGAACCCGGAGTCACTCGACAACGGGCTCGTGTCGCTGTTCGGCGACGCCGGCACCGCGACTGCTCTCGAGTACGACGAATCCGCGCCACCCATGTACTTCGATACCGGCAGCGACGGAAGCGGCTATCGCGCGATCATCATCGAAGCCGGTGGCCAGCGCATGCCGATGCAGCCGCATCATCTCGAGCGCCTGCCCGGCGCCGACGGTATATCGCGCAAGGGCACCGACGTTATCCTCGATGGCCCGGCCATCCTGAACTTCTCGATCCGTGAAGTACCACCCGCGGTCAACGCGCTGATTGCGTCCACGCCGTACCCGGTCGATACAATCGACTACTTCGTGTTCCATCAGGCAAACCGGATGATCAACGAGACCATCCGTAAAAAGCTCAAGCTGCCGGAAGCGAAAGTCCCTTATACCCTGCACGATTTCGGCAACACCAGTTCCGCCTCCGTCCCGGTCACCATGACGGCACGCCTTCGCGATGCGATTCTCGCCGGGCCGACGCGCCTGCTGATGAGCGGATTCGGCGTAGGGCTGTCCTGGGCGTCCTGCATCGTCGATCTCGACCGCCCGGTGATGCCGGAGATGATCGAACTGTGAGTGAATCCGGCGCGACCACTCCCGCTGCGAACCCGTTCGCCCTCACCGGCAGCACGGTGCTGGTCACCGGTGCGTCATCGGGCATCGGCCGCCAGATCGCAATTTCATGCGCCGCCATGGGCGCGCGCATCATCGCATCCGGTCGCAATGAGGCGCGCCTGCAGGACACCTTGCAGGCCCTCGCGGGCAGCGGTCATGCCGGTGTCTCGGCGGAACTCACCAACGAAACCGACATCGACCGGCTTGTGGAACAGGCGGGTATCGTCAACGGCTTGGTCCATTGCGCCGGCATCTCCCGACTCGCACCGCTGCGTATGGCGTCGCAGGCGCACATCAGCGAAGTCTGGAAGACAAATTACGAGGCCCCGGTCCTCCTGACGCAGCGGCTGCTCGCAAAAAACCGCGTCGCCGCGGACGGCTCGATACTGTTCATGTCCTCGATCGCCGCACTCATCGGCGTGGCGGGCGTCGGCGTCTACTCCGGGAGCAAGGCGGCCCTCATCGCAACCATGCGCTGCCTCGCGATGGAAGTCGTCAAGCGACGCATTCGCGTGAACTGCCTTGCACCCGCGCTCGTTGAATCGCCGCTGCTCGAAGCCACCGAAAAAATGGTCCTCTCGATAGAAACCACCAAGGCAGACTATCCCCTCGGATTCGGCAAGCCGGAAGACGTCGCCAACGCCGCGGTCTTCTTCCTGTCCGGGGCCAGCCGCTGGATCACCGGCACCACGCTCGTGATGGATGGCGGCCTCACCATTCGCTGACGCCTCCCGGTGAAACGACTCCTCATCATAGGCGCGGGCGGCTTCGGCCGCGAAGTGTTCACCTGGGCACGCGACAACCCCGCCCACCTGTCCGAATGGAACGTCGCCGGTTTTCTCGACAGCCGCAAGGACGCGCTCGACAAATTCGTGAAAGACCCGCGCGAACTGCGCGACGCGATGCCGCACCCTGACAATCTTCAGGCCTGGCACAAGCGTGACGTCGGAATCGTCGGCGATCCCATGACATACGTCCCCGGCCCGGACGATCTTTTTCTCTGCGCCCAGGGCGACCCGGTGGAACGACGGCGCTACGCCACGCCGATCATCGAAAAAGGCGGAAAGTTCATCACCCTGATACACCCCCGCTCGCAGGTGGGGACCTACGTGACACTTGCCGAAGGCACGATCGTCGGTCCGTTCGTCAGCGTCTCGCCGGATGTGACCATCGGGCGCTTCGTGACCATCAACAGCTATACCAGCCTCGCGCACGACGTCACCGTCGGCGACTGGTGCGAGATCGACGGGCACTGCCTGATCGCCGGTCGGGCTACCATCGGCGAGAGCGTGCGCATCCATGGCGGCGCAATCATCACGCCGGGCGTCAGCGTCGGGGACGGCGCCACCGTCGGTGCGGGCAGCGTGGTGTTCGGACGCGTTCCGCCCAACATCACCGTCATCGGGAATCCGGCGCGTCGCTTCGACTGGCGTGCCGAACCGCAAGGCGCACGAGAGCCATGAGCGACAACTTAATCCCGAATGCGGACAGCCTGCGCGCGCGCGCCTTCTGGACATCGTCGGGCGCTGCCGCAAGCATCGCCACGCGGCGTTTCCGCGTGCGGGTCGCGACGCCCTGGGCGGCGACGCACTGCCCGGGCTTGTCATCTACGGATCGCGCGGCATGGGCTTTCCGCAGCAACTCGACGCGATCGAAGCCGTGGTGGCCCGAAACCCGGGCCTGCGGATCGCGGCGATCGTGCGCGACGACGAAGTCGAGTCCGCGACGCCTGCGCCGATCCGCAAGCACCGCACGCTCACCGAGTCGGAGTTCTTTGCCCACGCCGGGGAATTCAAGGGCTGCCTCGTGGTCGACCGCACCTGCACCTGGTATCCGGGCGTTCGCAACAAGGTTCGCCTGCGCAAGGAAGGCCTCGCGATCCTGCGGGTCGAACAGTTCCTGAACGCACCGGTACTCGACACGGGCGAAGGCTATTAACGCGCCCATGCCGATTACATGCTGGAGAATTTCGAATCGCTGCTGCGCTTCGAGTCCGTCTGGGCGGACGAACAGTCGCTGCAGACCTACTACTACGCGCTCGCCTCGTTCATCAGCATGAATCACGAGTATTTCGCGATTCACTGCGGTGACTATCGTGAACGCTATTTCCCCTCCGACCTGCAGATGCGCTTCGCACCCGGTTGCGTCTACGCCGACTGCGGCGCATTCGACGGCTACGAAGCCCTGCATTTCGCGAAGATCACCGGCGGCAGATTCGGCGCGATCCACTCCTTCGAACCCGACCGCGGGAATTTCAGGACCCTCACGCGCAACATCCACGCGTACATCGCGGCGCACGGGCCCGCCGAGATCTTTTGTCATGAATTCGGCGTCTACGATCGCAACGCCTTCCTCGGTTCGTCCGGTTACGCCGCGGGCGTATCGGTCACCGGCGAAGCCGTCGCGGGGCAGGCGGGAATCCATGTCTGCCGGCTCGACAATACGCTCGACGAACTCGGACACCTGCGCCTGGAAATCGAG
>CAMBSA010000392.1 GCA_945869935.1 Bordetella parapertussis
ACCCTGCCGCTGGAGGTGATCGCGAAGATCACCGCGGGCGGCGAGTCGGTGTGCGCGGAGGTGGGCATCCCGATCGCGGGCGGGCATTCGATCGATACGGTGGAGCCGATCTACGGTCTGGTGGCGCTCGGCATCGTTCACCCGGACAAGGTCAAGCGCAACAACGGCGCGAAAGCGGGTGACAAGCTGATCCTCGGCAAGCCGCTTGGCGTGGGCATCCTCAGCGCCGCGCTCAAGCAGGGCAAGCTGTCGGATGAAGGCTACAGGCGCATGATCGAGTACACCACCAAGCTCAACCGTCCCGGCGTGGATTTCGCGGACATGGCGGGCGTGCATGCGCTCACCGACATCACCGGCTTCGGCCTCGCCGGCCACCTGCTCGAACTCTGCCGCGGCGCGAAGCTTCGCGCGAACATTGCATGGCAGGACATTCCCTGCATAGAACAGGCGCTCGACCATGTGCAGGCGGGCATCTACACCGGCGCCTCCACCCGCAACTGGGCGGGCTACGGACGGGAAATTGATCTCGCCGCCGGCATCCCCGAATGGCAAAAGCAGATGCTCACCGACCCGCAGACCAGCGGCGGGCTGCTGGTGGCGTGTTCGCCCGAGACCGAGGCCGAGGTGCACGCGGTGTTCGCGCGCCACGGCTTCGCGGATGCACGCACCATCGGATCGTTCGCCGCCGGCACACCGGGCATTACAGTCACCGCCTGATTTCCCGACACGTTTCAATCAACCCGCTCATCAAGGGCAAACACCCATGCAGAACGTACGAAAATCGAACGCCGTCCTCGCAACCCTCGCCCGCGGCGCGCTGATCGTCGCAACAGCGGCGATTGCGCAGTCCGCCCTCGCGCAGGCAGTCCTGCGTGTCTCCGCGATTCCCGACGAGGCACCGACAGAACTGCAGCGCAAGTTCAAGCCTCTGGGCGACTATCTTGCGAAAGAGACCGGTACCAAGGTGGAGTTCACCCCGGTTACCGACTACGCCGCGGTGGTGGAGTCGCTTGCCACGCGCAAGCTCGACCTGGCCTGGCTCGGCGGTTTCACCTTTGTGCAGGCGAAGATCCGCACCAACGGAACCGCGATCCCGATCGTGCAGCGCACGGAAGACGAAAAATTCATCAGCCGCTTCATCGTGCCCGCCGACAGCACCGCGGCCTCGCTTGCCGACCTCAAGGGCAAGACGTTTGCCTTCGGTTCCGCGTCCTCGACCTCCGGCCACCTGATGCCGCGCCATTTCCTGATCCAGGCAGGCATCAACCCCGACCGCGATTTCAAGCGCGTGGCCTTCTCCGGCGCGCACGACGCGACGGTGGCCTTCGTTGCCGGCGGCAAGGCGGAAGCGGGCGTACTCAATGCCTCGGTGTGGGACAAGCTGATGGAGAACAAGGACGCGAACGCGGCGAAAGTGAAGGTGCTTTCCACCACGCCGCCCTACTACGACTACAACTGGACGGTGCGCGGCGACCTCGACCCGGCGCTGGTGAAAAAGCTGACCGATGCCTTTCTGAAGCTGGATGCGAACAATCCGGCGCACAAGGAAATCATGGGACTGCAGCGCGCCTCCAGGTTCATTGCGACCAAAGCCTCCAACTACGACGGCATCGAGAACGCGGCGCGCTCTGCCGGCCTGATCAAGTAGCCGCTGCAACAGGCGGCAACACGACTTGAGCTTCGAACTTCGCAATATCGGGCTCGTTCATCCGAACGGGCACCGCGCGCTCGCGGGCGTGACGCTGTCGGCGACACGCGGCGAACGCATCGCGATCATCGGGCCGTCGGGTGCCGGCAAGACCTCGCTCATCCGCATCCTCGGGGCCTCGATGCGCCCCACCGACGGCACCGTGAACATTCTCGGTCTCGAGCCCTGGCAGCTCGCCGCGCGCGGGCTGCGTCAGTTGCGTTCGCGAATCGGCGTGGTGCACCAGTCCCCGCCCATTCCCGCGCGGCAACGGGTGATCACCGCGGTGATCGCCGGCCGACTCGGGCAATGGCCCGCGTGGAAGTCCATGCTGTCGCTGCTGTACCCGATGGACATCGCGGGACCGCGCGAGCAACTCGCGAGGCTGGATCTCGCCGACCGGCTGTTCGAGCGCTGCGACCGGCTCTCCGGCGGACAACTGCAACGCGTGGGCGTGGCGCGGGTGCTGTACCAGTCGCCCGAACTGTTGCTTGCCGACGAACCGGTGTCGGCGATGGACCCGACGCTTGCCGACCAGACGGTGAACCACCTGGTGAGCGAAGCGGCGACGCGCGGCGTGACGGTGGCAGCCAGCCTGCATGCGGTGGATCTCGCGCTTCGCTGGTTCCCGCGGGTCATCGGTGTTCGCGCAGGTTCGATTCTGTTCGACCTGCCACCGGTGAGGATTTCGGATGCGATGCTGCACGACCTCTACGCCTCGGAGACCGGCTACATCCCGACGCAGGACAACCGTCCGCTCGATCTGCACGAACCCGGCACGCCGAGGGTGATCCTGCCCTCGCACAAGGTGTAGTCCTTGGGCACGGACGCGGCGTCGCTTCGCGACCCCGAGGCGCTCAGGCGCGCCGGATGGGCGCTGCTCGCGGTGGTGGTGATCTGGCCGCTGCTGGTGATCGCCGAGTTCCACCCGACGGAGCTGTTCGCACCGAACAATCTGACGGTGATGGGCAACTTCGTCGCGCAGTTTTTCCCGCCGATGCTCGGCGCGGAATTTCTCGGCCTGGTGCTCCGTGCCACGCTCGAGACGATTGCGATGGCCACGGCCGGCATCGCGCTTGCGATGCTGCTCGCCGCGCCGCTCGGCCTGCTGCTCTCGCACAGCCTGTCGATTTCCCGCATCGGCCCGGGGCCGGGTCGCTTGTTCGGCGAAAGCCTGCGCGCAGTGGCGCGCTTTTTTCTGCTCGGCTTGCGAGGCATTCCGGAAATCGTCTGGGCGCTGCTGCTGGTGCGCGCCTTCGGCCTCGGGCCGGCGGCGGGCGTGTTCGCGATCGGACTCACCTACGGCGGCATGCTCGGCAAGGTGTATTCGGAAATCCTCGAATCGGGCGATACGCGGCCATCGCGCGCGCTGCTCGAATCCGGCAGCGGCCGGCTGCTTGCGTTCTTCTACGGCGCGCTGCCGGGCGCGGCGCAGGAACTGGTCTCCTACACCGTGTATCGCTGGGAATGCGCGGTGCGCGCCTCGGTGGTGATGGGCTTCGTCGGCGCGGGCGGCCTCGGCCAGTTGATGGACCAGTCGATGAAGATGCTGAACGGCGGCGAGGTGTCCACGCTGCTCGTCGTATTCCTTCTGCTGGTGCTTCTTGCGGATGCGATCAGCATCGGCCTTCGACGTCTGCTCGCATGAGCGAGCTCTCCGCAAATCCGCCGCGCATCGACGCACGGCCGCCTGTGTGCATTGCCTGCTGGCTGACGGTGATCGCGCTCATCGCCGTGGTGTGGGGAAGCTTTGCCTATTTGTCCCTCGATGTGG
>CAMBSA010000393.1 GCA_945869935.1 Bordetella parapertussis
CACGTCCTGCGATTCCTGGTGGATGTCGCGCGCCTTCGCCGCATCCACGCCGTAGTAATTGAGCTCCATCGACACCGAACCCCGGCCGAAACCGAGTTCCACGCGCCCTCGGCTCATCTGGTCGAGCATCGCGATTTCTTCCGCGATCCGCAGCGGATGGTGCAGCGGCAGCACATAGACCATGGTGCCCACGCGCAGGCGCTTGGTGCGCTGGATGATCGCGGAGAGAAACACGCTCGGCGCCGGCGCGAGGCCGAGCGGCGTGGAGTGGTGCTCGGCGACGTAGTACCCATGCACGCCGTGGCGGTCATAGGCCTCCATCAGCTTGAGGCGCGTCTCGTAGAACTCATCCAGCGGGACGGTGCCTCTATCGAGGTGATCGAATACGCCTACTTCCATGTGCCGCTCCTCATTGTGGGATTTGTTTTCACTGCGTTCTTAAGGAATCGCTGATCAAGTCCAATTTCGAGGCTTGAAGGTTCAGCGTTCCCTCTGAAATGGGGGAGTTACGAGGGGGCGTAGCCCCCTTGTTCAGTGGATCCCTAGAGCTGGCATACGCGTTGCTTTTTAAAGAGCATGGAGCCCGTGAATCCCCCACCCTCCGGCACAACCTACGACGAGATGCGGGGTCGGCCTGCTGCCGCGGGCAACTCCCCCTCGGATGCCGTCCTGCCGCATTACCAGCGCTATGCGGAATGGCTTGCCGCAACGCCGCCGGAACGCATCGCGCAAAAACGCAACGAAGCGGAACTGAGTTTTCACCGGCTTGGCATCACCTTTGCCGTGTATGGCGAAGAGGCCGGCAACGAGCGCCTGATCCCCTTCGACCTGTTCCCGCGGATCATTCCTGCCCATGAATGGGCGACGCTCGCCGCGGGCCTCAAGCAGCGGGGGCGCGCGCTCAACCTGTTCCTCTCGGACATCTATCACGGCCAGGCAACATCATCAAAAAGGGCGTGATACCGCCCGAGCGCATCCTTCGGCGCAAGCCGGTCTGACTCCGCATCCCGGACCTTGCCCGGAATGCGGAGATTGCTTCGTCGCTGCGCTCCTCGCAATGACAAGCACTGCCGCAGCGCCGGCATCCGTCAAGCGGCCCGACACGCACCCCGATCGGAAACTCAGCCCTTCAGCAGCGGCTTCACTTCCTTCGTCAGCCGCTCCATCGTCTCGAGGCAGCGCGCGCCACTCAGGTTGCCGAAGCGGCAGGTGAAGATCGCCTCAGTGAAACCTTCATTCATGTAGGCCGAGATGCGCTCGGCAGCCTGCCCGGGCGAGCAGATGAGGGTGCGTTCGCGATACGCGTCGATCAGGCTGCCGCCCGCCGCCCAACCCTCGAGCACGCCCTCGTAGTTGTCGTAGTTGCGATCCCACTCGCGATGCTCGAGCACCTTCTTGAACGCGCTGGCATGCTCCTGCAGCGCGGTGCCGGCGATGCGGATCGCCTCCTCTTCGGTGTCGGCGATGCAGGTCATCAGCGCCACGCCCGCCTTGCGCTTTGCCGGGTCGTGGCCCGCGGCCGCCCAGGCATCGCGATACCAGCTGTGCTTTTCAATAAGCGATGCAAAGGTCATCGGGTACTGGTTCATCATCAGCGAATAGCCGCCCGCGCCGGCACGCTCGAAGCTCTGGCGATCGTTCGATGCGGCGATCCAGATCGGCACCCGCTTCTGCAGCGGCAGCGGCCACGGATCGATCTTCGCGAAGCTGTGGAACTTGCCCTGGTATTCGAACGGCTCGCCCTTCCAGAATTTGCCGATGATGTCGAGCGCCTCGGTGACGCGATCCGCGGTCTCTGCCCGGCTGGTGCCGAAGGCTTCGAATTCGTGCGGCACGAATCCGCGCGAAATGCCGAGATCGAACCGGCCGTTGGAGAGATGGTCGACGAGCGCGTAGTCCTCCGCCACCTGCAGTGGATGGCGCAACGGCACCAGCGACACGCCCGAGGCCAGCCGGATGCGCGTGGTCTCGCGCGCCCATGCGGCGAGGATCACCGCGGGATTGGGCACCGCGCCGCCGTAGTAGTGAAAGTGGTGCTCGGTGGTCATCGCGCGCGCCCAGCCGAGCTTGTCCGCAAGCTTCACCGAGTCGGTGAGTTCCTCGTAGAACTTCGTGAGGCTCGATGAAAAGCCGGCGCGGTAGGTGGGAAGGTGGAACAGGGAAAAATCCATGATGCCTCGTGATAAAAATGTGATCAGTCCTCGGCGAGAATGCGCAGCAGCGTGGCGTTGAATGCATGGGCCCGCTCGTACTGCGCCCAGTGGCCGGCATCGGGGATGACTGCGATCTCGCGCAGGTCCTGCACACGCGAGAGGATTTCCCGCAAGGCATCGTGCTTGCCCTTGTACAAGGCATCCTCCGCACCGAGGATGCCGTAGAACGGGCAGCGCACCTGCGACAGTTCGCGCGCGAGCGCATCGGTATGCGCGACCTTGCGGTCCTTCAGGCGATCGGCAAGCGTGTTGACGATCTGCATTGCCACCGCGAGATCGTTGAGCGACGCGGGGTCGTGAAGCATCAGCTGCAACAGGTTGTGGCGGTGCGCGGCTTCGACCTCCGCGGGATCGGTGAGCTTGCGCCAGGAGCGCAGATCGGCCACCTTGCGCGAGCTCAGGCCCATGCCGGGCGTGCCCACCAGCACCAGACGACGAACGCGCTCGGGCTGCCGCGCGGCGAGAAAGCCCGCCACCATGCCGCCGAATGAAAAACCGACGATATCGAACGGCACGTCGCCGAATGCCATGCGCGCGCCCGCATCGACCGCGCCGGTGAGCGTGTCCGCATCGCCGCCCTCCGATGGCAGGTCCGAATCGCCAAAGCCCGGCAGGTCGGGCGCCCACACCGCGTAGTGCGCGGACAGCGCATCGATGTTGCGAACCCAGTGGTTCCAGGCGCCGCCCCCTCCGTGAAGCAGCACCAGCGGCCGGCCTTCGCCCCAGCGCCGCCAGACCATGCTGCCATCACCGCAAGGGACTTCGAGCCGCTGCGCGCGGGCATCCAGCGCGGCGAGTTCGGGAAAACGTTGGTTGAGATTCATCGGCAGGGCGTGGCTTTGATAACCGTAAAGATCGTGCAGAGTTTAACCGCCCGGGCAGCAGAGCCCCCGCGGTGCGTCGGCACGCAGGGACGCAGCCGGGAAAACGGGAATGTCAGTATATAGCCCGCTTGGCCGCGCCAATGCTGGGGGATTTACGCAGATTGTCAGTATTGGAGGGCCCGTACCTGCGCAGTAACGAATCGATCCCGGCTCAATCGCGTCCAAGATAGGCGCGCTGAATATGATCCTGGGCCAGCAGTTCCTCCGGCGTGCCTTCGGCGGCAATGCGGCCTTCCTCGAGCACATACGCGCGGCTGGCGACTTCCATCGCCATCACCACGTTCTGCTCCACCAGCAGCACCGCCACGCCGCTTGCATTGATCTCGGTGATCACGCGGAACATGTCGAGCACGATCG
>CAMBSA010000394.1 GCA_945869935.1 Bordetella parapertussis
GGATCTGGTGGGCGGGAACATCAACGCCTCGGTGGTGATGATCGCCGAACGCGCCGCCGACCTGATCCGAGGACGCGCGCCGCTGCCCGCGGCGACGGTTTGATTTCGACTTTACAGGTGCGCTGTGCCGAGGGAGATTGCTTCGCTGCGCTCGCAATGACGGCTATGCGGGGTCATTGCGAGCGCAGCGAAGCAATCCAAGGCGGTTCGAGCGCAGCGAAGCAATCCAATGGGTGTCGAGCGCAGCGAAGCAATCCCGACTCGGGTTTCCCGAACGGATATTGCTAAATTTTGCAATCAATATTTCTACTTTGCAGCGTCCATGCTTGATATGAAAAACGATAAGTTGAACTTTTCGGTTTCCTCCGGCCGCCGCCTTGGAACGCACTGAGCGTTTCTACAAGATCGAGCAACTGCTGCGCGCGCGCTCGAGCGTGCCGCTGCGGACCTTTCTCGACACGCTGGAAATTTCCCGCGCCACCTTCAAGCGCGACCTCGAATACCTGCGCGACCGCATGAACGTGCCGATCGAGTGGGATGCCGAATCGGGCGGCTACCGGCTGGATCCGTCCGCGCCGCGCGCGGAGTTGCCCGGGCTGTGGTTCTCGCCCGCGGAAGCCTATGCGCTGCTCACCATGCAGCACCTGCTGGAGAACCTTCAGCCCGGCCTGCTCGCACCGCATGTGCAGCCGCTGCTCGGGCGGCTGACCTCGATACTCGGCCGCGGTGACACGTCAGGCGGCGAAATCAAGCGGCGCATCCGCGTGCTGCACCAGGCGGCGCGCCGCGCAAAGCTCGAACACTTCGAAGTCGTGGCGAGCGCGGTGCTCAAGCGCAGGCGCCTTTCGATCCGCCACTGGAACCGCGGGCGCAACGACGAGACCGACCGCGTCATCTCCCCGCAGCGCCTCGTGCACTACCGCGGCAACTGGTATGTGGACGCGTGGTGCCACAAGGCCGATGACGTGCGCAGCTTCGCGCTGGATGCGATCCGCGCCGCCGACCTGCTCGAGGAAGTGGCGAAGGAAGTGCCGGATTCGAAGCTCGATCCGCTGTTCCAGTCGGGCTACGGCATCTTCGCCGGCACCGACCTGCGCTGGGCGAAGCTGCGCTTCTCGCCCGAACGTGCGCGCTGGGTGGCGAGCGAATCCTGGCATCCGGACCAGAAGTCGCGCTTCGAGGCGGGTGGCGAATACGTGCTGGAAGTGCCTTACGCCGACGATCGCGAACTGCTGATGGATATCCTGAAATTCGGGCCGGATGTCGAGGTGCTGGCGCCCGCGGCCCTGCGGCGACGCGTCGCCGAGGGGCACAGGGCTGCGGCGGCGATCTACCGGTAGTCAGTACTCCGGTTTCGAGGCTTTTTCCGGCAGGCTCACGCCCTGAGCCACCCCCCTGCCTAGACTGGCTGCAATGCATCGCGATCCGCGGTGCCCGCTGCGTGTTCCGCCGCGTCGTCTGCCACTTGAACAGGAGACCTGCCATGTCCGGAGTACCGCTTCATACAGCCGTGAATCTTGCCGACGATCCCGCCGTGCCCCTTGCCGCACTGCCGCTGTCCCGCCACGCCCGCGCGCGCATGCAACAGCGCGGAATTTCCCGCCGTGCACTCGATCGCCTTCTCGACTGGGGCCGCGAGGCCCACGCGGGGCACGGCAGCACCATCGTGTATTTCGACAGATCAGCGCACAAGCGCGCGGGACTGGCGCTGCCCGGCTGCCGCCGCCCGGAGCTCGACTGCCTGCGCCGCCTGTATGCGGTTCTGTCGTCGGAGGGCGATGTCGTCACCGTCGGTCACCGCTATCGCCGCATCGGGAGGCCCTCGTGAGCCCGTCCTTCGAGGAACTGCGCCCGCTGGTGGAGGCGCTGATCCTGAGCGTGTCGGTGTTCCTGATCGTGCTTGGGGCGGAGTAGACAGTTGAATCGCCCGCTGTGGAGTTAAGGTCGGATTGCCTCGACGGGTTGGTGCGGCAAATGAGGTGAACCCCGGATCACCGTGTGATCATCGACTTGCGGTGCGATGTGGCATCGCACGCGTGTCATCGAATTTGGTCCGGACTGCCCCCTGCGGTAGCATGGCGGTTGTATCGCGCCGCAAGAGCGTCCGGGCACGGATGAACGCCAGCGGGTGCGTACTCCCTCTACATTCGCCGACGGCCGAAAGACACGATGCAACTTCCCTCGAACCGATCCTTTGGTTCCCTGTTTGTGGTCGTGTTCGGATTTTTCGGTCTCAGCTCCTACCTACGTTCTGGCGACTGGTGGCCGGTGCTGGCGGGTCTTGCGGTCCTGACTGCGCTGGTCACTCTGTTGGCCCCCGGCGTGCTGACGCCGCTCAACCGCGCCTGGATGAAGCTTGGCGATCTGATGGGCCGGGTGGTGAATCCGATCGTGCTCGGGCTCCTCTTCTACGGCATCATCACGCCCTTCGGCGTGGCGCGGCAACTCTTCGGCGCAGACCCAATGAAGCGCAAACTCGATCCCGAGGCGTCGACCTACTGGGTTGATCGCGATCCTCCGGGCCCTGCGGCCGACAGTTTTCCCAACCAGTTCTGAACGGAACGAACCATGAATTTCCTGAAAGAGCTTTGGAAGTTTCTTCGCGCGCGCAAGAAGCTCTGGCTGCTGCCGATCGTCATCGTCATGCTGATGCTCGGCGGTCTGCTGATTCTCGCGCAAGGCTCGGTTGTCGCTCCCTTCATCTACACGCTGTTCTGAGCCGAATTGAACGTACTGGGTATTTCCGCCTATTACCATGACAGTGCCGCGGCGTTGGTCAGGGATGGCGAGATCGTTGCAGCCGCTCAGGAGGAGCGCTTCACCCGGAAGAAGCACGACCCGGATTTTCCGCATAAGGCGATCGCCGCCTGCCTGAAGATCGCGGACATCCGCCCATCCGACATCGATTGCGTGGCGTTCTACGACAAGCCGTTCCTCAAATTCGAGCGGCTGCTGGAAACCTACCTCGCCTTCGCGCCGCGCGGCTTCACCTCGTTCCGGCAGGCGTTGCCGGTGTGGCTGAAGGAAAAGCTGTTCCAGAAGAGTCTCTTGTGCAAGGAACTCGCGAAACTGGACGGTTCGATCGACTGGTCGGCGAGGATGCTGTTCTCGGAACACCACCTGAGCCATGCGGCGAGCGCGTTCTTTCCCTCGCCTTTCGAGCGTGCCGCCATCCTGACGATGGACGGGGTCGGCGAATGGGCCACCACCTCGCTTGCGCTTGGCTCGGGCGCTGGCATCGAAGTGTCCAAGGAAATCCACTTTCCGCATTCGCTTGGCCTGCTTTATTCCGCGCTGACCTACTACACCGGCTTCAAGGTGAATTCGGGCGAGTACAAGGTAATGGGGCTTGCGCCCTACGGCGAGCCGCGCTTCGCGAAGACGATCTTCGACCACCTGATCGACGTGAAGGAGGACGGCAGCTTTCGCCTGAACCTCGAGTACTTCAACT
>CAMBSA010000395.1 GCA_945869935.1 Bordetella parapertussis
CTTAATAGCTGGTAGCTGCAAGTGCGCTCCGTCGCAAGCCCCGCCCGATCTTTCTGATGTGCGTCGGCGCATGACCGGATGATTACGGTGGCGAGCGAGTTTTCGTTCGCGGCGAGTTGGAAGTCAGTCTCGTACTGCTGCTACTGGCCTATTGCGTGTCTGAGATGCCGGGCGCAGCGTTTCTGGGTTCCGTAGTAGGAGGCTGCCGAAATGTGCTGAAAACCGAAGGGCGCCATTTATTCGCTTCACCAAACTGCTCTGATGCTTGCCGAAGCCGCGCTGCTCATTGGATGAGATACAAGGCGATGCGCAAAAAGGGTATTCCGATACACGAATAACCGTAACGATTGATTCGTGCTTGGTTTCGCGCTGAGTGAAAATACTTCGAGATCAATTGTTCGTGCGCCGGACGCTTTACTTGATGGACGAGCTTACGGCCGCGGATACACCGCCCCGTCGAACAGCCGCCTTGCGGTGCGGTAAAACGATCCGCGTACCGCGCGCCAGGCATTGTTCTCGAACACGACTTCCGCGCCGACCGACAGAACGCCTGATGGCATCGCGATGCGTATCGGATCGCCGAGGTTCGTGCCTGCACGGCGCGCGACCACCGTGCCGTCGATGCGCGCGGCGACCGCGCTGCAAAGCGATGCGGTGAGCGGAAGGGCGCGATGCGGCTGGCCGTTGGAGATCATGCGAAGCGTGATGTCGGCATCCGCGCGGCCGACGGCTTGACCGTCGAGCGTTGTTGCATCCTTCGGGCCGGAGACAAAGCCGACGAAGGGCACCATCGGTCGTGCCCGCGCCGCGGCCAGATCGGACGTGATGCCCATGCGCACCGAGGCGTGTTCGCGAATGGCGGCGAGCTTGCGCAGCAGTGGGGCGTCGGCTTCGACCGCTTCCGGCATCTCGATGCCGGCAAGACCGAGCGCCGCGGCATCGACGAACACGCAGGCGTTGGCCGCGTCCACCATCGAGACTTCGATGCGCCCGAGTTCCGGGATGTCGAGGATGTCGGTGGTGTTGCCGGTGGGAAGCAGCCGCCCGGTGGTGGCACCGCCCGGTTCCATGAAGTCGAGACGCACCGGCGCGCCGCTGCCCGCGACGCCGGGAATCTCGAGCGCGCCATCCACGCGGGCGCGTCCGCCGCGCACGTCGAACGTTGCGCGGATGACCTTGCCGGTGTTGGTGTTGTGAATGAGCACCTGCGCTTCGCCGTCGGCGCGCTTCACCAGGCCTTCGTCGATTGCGAACGGGCTGATCGCCGCGGACATGTTGCCGCAGTTGCCGCTGAAATCGACCTTCGCATCCTTCACCGCCACCTGCGCAAAGGTGTAGTCGATGTCGGCGTCCTCGCGCGTCGAGGGGCCGATCACGCAGATCTTGGAGAGCGAGGACACGCCCCCGCCCATGCCGTCGAGCTGACGTCCGTTCGGGTCGGGACTGCCGGTCACCGCAAGAAAGATTGCCGCCCAGTCGTCACGGTCCGGCGGCAGGTCGCGGCGGTGGAACATCACCGCCTTGCTGGTGCCGCCGCGCATGAATACCGCGGGGATGCGAATGGGGTTCATTGCCTTGCCTGTTACCGCAGGCGAGTCTGAATGAGCCGCCGGCGCGGCCCATTCAACGTACGTCGATTCAGGCCCGCGCCGCCTGCAGCGCCTGCCAGACGCGTCCCGGTGTGGCGGGCATGTCGAACTGCTTCACGCCGGCCGAGCGCAGTGCGTCCAGCACCGCGCTCATGCAGGTGGGCAGCGCACCGGTGGTGCCGGCTTCGCCCGCGCCCTTGGCGCCGAGGGCGTTGTTCGGGCTCGGGATCGAGTGGTCGGCGATGCGGAATTCGCGGATGCAGCCGGCGCGCGGCATCGTGTAGTCCATGAAACTGCCCGAGAGCATCTGGCCGGTTTCCTCGTCGTACACCACCTGTTCGCCGAACACCTGGCCGACGCTCTTGACCACGCCGCCGTGCACCTGCCCGATCGCCATCACCGGATTGATCGCGCGGCCGATGTCGTCGACCGCGGTGTAGCTGACGATCTCGCACACGCCGGTGTCGGGATCGACTTCGATCTCGCACACATGAGCACCGCTCGGGAAGGCGCGTTGCGCGCCGCTCACGCCGACGGTATCCAGCGGGTGTTTGCCGGCGCCGCGGTGGCGCTCGATGATGTCGGTGAGTTGAATGGAGCGGTCGGTGCCCTTCACCACGTACTTGCCGTTGATGAATTCGATGTCCGCCGCCGGCGCCTCGAGGTCGTTGGCCGCGAGGTCGAGGCCCTTGCGGATGATTTCATCGGCGGCCGCCTTGAACGAACTGCCCGCCGACATCGCGGTGCGCGAGCCGATCGCCGGGCCGCCGATCAGGGTCGGGCCGTCCGGGTCACCGGCGCGGAGTTCGATCTTGCCCGGGTCGATGCCGAGCCACTGGCCCACCATCTGCGGGAAGATGGTTTCGTGGCTCTGGCCGCTCGCGCCGGCAACGATATGCAGCACGATTTTGCCGTCCTTGCCGAATTCCACCGCGGCCTCGTCTTTCGGCACGCCGCCGCCGCCCGAGGGCTCGATGAAAACGCCGCAGCCGATGCCAAGCAGCTTGCCGCGCTTGGCGGCGTCCGCACGCCGCGCGGGGAAGGTTTTCCAGTTCGATTCGCGTTCGGTGGCGTCGATCATCCCGCGAAAGTCCGCGGAGTCGAACACGGTGCCGGTGACCGAGGTGTAGGGCATTGCTTCCTTGGGGATCGCGTTCTTGCGGCGAAGCTCGAGCGGGTCCATCTTGAGCAGGATGGCCGCCTCGTCCACAAGACGCTCGACCACGAACGCGGCCTCCGGCCGGCCGGCGCCACGGAAGGCATCGGTCGGTGCGGTGTTGGTGATCACTTGCAGGTGATGGCCGTAGAAGGCTTCAACGATGTAGGGGCCTGCGGCCATGGTCTTGCCGTTGCCCGAGTTGGTGAGCGTGCCCGCCTGCGAGTGGTAGGCGCCGGTGTCGGCGAGCCACTTGGTGCGGATAGCAAGGAATCGCCCGGTCTTGTCGAGCGCGAGTTCGCCGTCAAGGCGGATTGCGCGGCCGTGACCGTCGTTCAGAAAATCTTCCGAGCGCGTGGACACCCATTTCACCGGTTTTTCGGCGAGCTTGGAGGCGTGGATCAGCGCGATGTACTCGAGGTAGGGCGAGGTGCGCGCGCCGAACGCGCCACCGACATCGACGAACTCCATGCGCAGCTTCGCCTGATCGAGTCCCATGATCTGGGCGATCGCGCCGCGGATGGCGGGCAGGCCCTGGTGTTCGCAACGGATGGTGTAGACATCCGCGCCCTTGTCATACGAGGTGACGACGGCGCGCGGCTCCATCGGCGTGGGCGCGACGCGCGGGCTTTCCATCACCGCCTTCACCACATGGTCGGCGCGGGCGAAGAGCTCGTTGGTCTTGGCTTCATCCCCATAGTCCCAG
>CAMBSA010000396.1 GCA_945869935.1 Bordetella parapertussis
GTGCTACAATTTAAAATCATGAATGCTCGACTCGTCCGACGCTGGGTGCTTTGGCTCCTGCTGCTGGCTGTGCCCACTCAGGGCATGGCCGCCGCCGCGATGCTCTATTGCTCCGTTTCGGCCGAGGCCGGCGTTGCGTTGGCGCAGCCGCATCACGATCCATCGGACGGGACGGCGCCCGCGCATGATCACGCTACACATCATCAGGCGGCGGACAATGGCGGTTCGGTCCCCGCGGAAGAACCCGCCCACCCCGGCGTCATCAAGTGCAGTGTCTGCGTCGCCTTCTGCGCCGGCAGCGCGATCGTGACCTCCGGCGGCACCTTGTTGGGCGTTCCGCCCGGCGCCGCACCGCGCGTCTATGTCGTTGCCTCGCAGTTCACCAGTTTTTTCCCTGCCCTGCCCGAGCGACCGCCGCTCGCCCTCCTCTGACCGCGTTCTCCTGAACGCGCATCGCCGGCCGCGCTTCGCGCACGCAGTATTGCGCTGAGCGGCCTGTCCGTTCCGCCGCATCACGCCGCGCGCTCATGCGCCCGCTTGATCGGCACAGGATCAGAGGATCACCATGCAGAAGATATTTCCAGTTTTGGCGCTGCTCGTCAGTGCGCAGGCGGCGTTCGCCCAGAGCCCGGCGCCTTCGAGTGCAAGCGCAGCGACGTCCCCACAAAGCGCATCCTCCACACCTGCGCCTGCGGCGGCGGGCTATCGCTCCGCCTTCGCTGACTACCGGCCCTACCGGGAGCCGCAGCCCGGCTCATGGCGTGAGTCGAACGAAAGCGCCCGCGCGCTCGGCGGCCATCGCGGCCAGATCGGGCCGGAAGCGCCGGACTCGCCGACTGTGCCGACCGCTTCGGCATCTGAACCGGCCCGTAGTGCTCCGGCCCCTGTGCCGCATCGTCATTGAGGAGAGACAGTCATGAATCCTGCTTCCTCAACCGTGTGGCGCCGCGGTACCGCATTCGCCGCCGCCGCGTTCCTCGCCGGCTGCGCCAGTTTTTCCGAGGATCGCGGCTTCGATACGGTGCGCAGCGCCGTGCAGAGCCGAATCGGCCAGGAACCCGTCTGGGTGCGCGATGCGGGGCAGGCCGAGAGTCTGGCGGCGGAAGTCAACAAGCGTCTCGCCGAGCCGCTCGGTCCCGACGACGCGGTGCGGATTGCCCTGCTCAACAACCGCGGCCTGCAGGCGACCTATGCCGAACTCGGCATCGCCGAAGCCGATCTGGTTCAGGCCGGGCGCCTGATCAACCCGGGCTTTTCCTTCGCGCGGCTGCTGCGCGGCAGCGAACTCGAGATCGAGCGCTCGGTGTTCGTGAACCTGATGAGCCTGATCACCCTGCCGCTCGCGAAGAAGGTGCAGGCAGAGCGCTTTGAACAGGCGAAACTTCGTGTTGCGGGAGAAGCAGTGCGCGTTGCCGCGGACACGCGCCGCGCCTGGACGGCCGCGGTGTCGGCGCGCGAGGCCGTCGTCTATTTCGAACAGGTGAAGTCCGCGGCGGAGGCGAGCGCCGAACTCGGCAACCGCATGGCGCGATCGGGCAACTGGAGCCGGCTCAATTATCTGCGCGAGCAGACCTTCTACGCCGAGACCGTGGCGCAGCTCGCGCGCATGCGCCAGACGACGCTGTCGGAGCGCGAGAAACTCGCCCGGCTCATGGGCCTGCCGGGCGGGGAGGACGCGTTTCGTCTGCCCGAACGCCTGCCCGATCTGCCCTCCGCCACGCGCGAGGCGCGCGATCTCGAGGCCGAAGCGCTGGAGAAGCGTCTGGACGTGCAGGCGGGCAGGCGCGAAGTCGATGCGCTCGCCGAGGCGATAGGACTCGCGCGCGTGACCGGCTATGTCAACACCCTCGAGCTGAAGTATCTGCGCAAGACCGAAGCGCCCAAGGAGCCCCAGACCGGCTGGGAAGTCGAGTTCCGACTGCCGATATTCGACTGGGGTGATGCGCGCATTGCGCGCGCGCAGAGCCAGTACATGCAGTCGTTCAACCGCGCCGCGCAGCTCGCTGTCAACGCGCGCTCGGAAGTGCGCGAAGCCTACTCCGCCTACCGCACTGCGTACGATGTGGCGAAGCACTACCGCGACGAGATCGTGCCCCTGCGCAAGCGCATCTCGGAGGAGAACGTGCTGCGCTACAACGGCATGCTTATTTCGGTGTTCGAACTGCTCGCCGATGCGCGCCAGCAGGTGACGAGCGTGTCGGCCTATCTCGCCGCGCTGCGCGAATTCTGGGTCGCCGAGGCCAATCTGCAAACCGTCACGGTCGCCGGATCGGCGCCGCTGTCCGCATCCGCGTCCATCAACGTCGGTGCCGCTGCGATGCCGGCGGCCGCACCGCATTGAAAGACAACCGAATGAAAGACAACCGAATGAAAGGCATCCCGTGAACAGACGACATTTTCTGGCGCGCTCCGGCGCCGCCGCCCTCGGCGCGGGGCTGGTCTCGCGCGCCGCGCTCGGCGCGGTGCCCGAGGCGCCGACGCAATCGAGCGCCACGATGCAGCCGCCGCTCACCCCGCCCAACGGCCGCCCGTACCAGCCGGTGGCCACGCTCAACGGCTGGACCGCGCCCTGGCGCATGAAGGACGGCTGGAAGGAGTTTCATCTGGTGGCCGAGCCGGTGGTGCGCGAGATCGCGCCCGGCATGAAGGCCAATCTCTGGGGCTACAACGGCCAGTCGCCCGGGCCGACGATCGAGTGCGTGGAAGGTGACAAGGTCCGCATCTTCGTCACCAACCGCCTGCCCGAGCACACCACCATCCACTGGCACGGCATCCTGCTGCCCAGCGGCATGGACGGCGTGGGCGGCCTCACCCAGCCGCAGATACCTGTAGGCAAGACTTTCGTCTACGAATTCGAGATGAAGAAATCCGGCACCTTCATGTACCACCCGCATGCCGACGAGATGACGCAGATGGCGATGGGCATGATGGGCTTTCTCGTCGTGCACCCCAAGAACCCGGCGTTCATGAAGGTCGATCGCGACTTCGTGTTCCTGCTCAACGCCTACGACATCGACCCGGGCAGCTACACCCCGAGGGTGATGACCATGCTCGATTTCAATCTATGGACCTGGAACAGCCGCGCGTTTCCCGGGATCGATTCGCTCGCGGTGCGGCTGGGCGACAAGGTGCGCATCCGGGTGGGCAATCTCACCATGACCAATCACCCGATCCATCTGCACGGCTACGATTTCGAGGTCACCGGCACCGACGGCGGCTGGGTGCCAAAGTCCGCCCGCTGGCCCGAGGTGACCACCGACATCGCGGTCGGCCAGATGCGCGCGATCGAATTCACCGCCGATGCGCCGGGGGACTGGGCGTTTCATTGCCACAAGTCGCACCACACGATGAATGCGATGGGCCACAAGGTGCCGACGATGATCGGCGTGGACCATCGCGGCGTGGCGCAACGGATCATGAACCTGGTGCCCGACTACATGGTGATGGGCGA
>CAMBSA010000397.1 GCA_945869935.1 Bordetella parapertussis
CCGCCTGCGCACGTCTTCTGCTGGCCTGTTTCGCTGCGGGTACGTTTGCCGGATGCGCCCAGACGCAACCGAGACTCGCGCAGGCCGCAGGCGAACCGGACAGCGTGTCGCAGCAGGAATCCGAAGAACCCGACGAAGCGCCGGTCGCCCGCGCACCCGCGCCGCGCCTGCCTGCCGAACCCGCCCCTGTCCTGCCGAACCAGGACCTGACCGAAACCATCCTGTACGAATTCCTGCTTGCAGAAATTGCGGGGCAGCGTGGAAACGCCGGACTCGCGGCGCAGGCGTATGCCGATATCGCCAAGCGCACCCGCGATCCGCGCATCGCCCGTCGCGCGACCGAAGTGGCCATCTTTGCGAGGATGCAGAACACCTCTATCGAATCGGCCCGTATCTGGCACGAAACCTCCCCCGGATCGCCGCGCGCGCTGCAGGTCTTCACCGGTCTCCTGCTCAACGCCGGTCGCCTTGATGAAGCCCTGCCCTATCTCAGAAAGCTGCTCGCTTCGGAGGGCAAGGGCGCAGCTGAGGCATTCATTCAGATCAACCGTTCGTTCGCCAATGCCCAGGACAAGGCGGCCGTGCTGCGCGTCGTGAAAATCCTCGCTGAAGATTATCCGTCGCTCCCCGAAGCCCGGTTGGCAATCGCGCAGGCCGCGCTTGCGGCGGGCGACACCGAAACCGCCCTCGCCGAGGCACGTCGCGCGCAGGTCGCGAAGCCCGATTGGGAACAGGCGGTGCTCCTGGAAGCGCAAATCCTGCAGCGTACCTCCGGAGACCGTGCGCTCGAGCGGATCGCGCAGTTTCTTGCCAGGTACCCGAATTCGCGCGAAGTGCGACTCAGCTATGCGCGTGCGCTCGTCTCGGAGAAGCAGTCCCCGAAGGCCCGCTCCGAGTTCCAGAAACTGCTTGCGGACTTTCCCACCAATACCGAAGTGGTCTACGCGGTGGCGCTGCTTTCGCTGCAGTTACAGGACTACGCCGTCGCGGAGATCAACCTCAAACGCCTGCTCGAACTCAACTATCGCGACCGCAACACGGTGCGCATCTACCTCGGGCAGGCCTCTGAGGAGCAGAAGAAATACGACGACGCGTTGCGCTGGTACAAGGAAGTCAGCTCGGGCGAGCAGTTCACACCTGCACAGATCCGCTATGCCCAGGTGCTGTCTCGCCAGGGCAAGCTCGAAGCGGCTCGCGCGCACTTGCAAACGCTCAATCCGGCGAACGCCCAGCAGCAGGTACAGATCATCCTCGCCGAGGCCACGATTCTGCGCGACGCGAACCGGCCTCGCGAGGCCTTTGAACTGGTGGAAAAGGCGCTAGGGAACGAACCTGACCAACCCGACCTGCTCTATGACCATGCGATGCTCGCGGAGAAACTCGATCGCGTCGACGTACTCGAGACCAGCCTTCGAAAACTGATTTCGATCCGCCCCGACCACGCCCATGCGTACAACGCGCTCGGCTACTCGCTGGCGGACCGGAATGTCCGCCTGCCCGAGGCGCGCAAGCTCATCGAAGCCGCTCTGCGCCTTTCGCCGGATGACTCGTTCATCGTCGACAGCATGGGATGGGTGTTGTTCAGGATGGGGGAATTGTCCGAGGCTGTGGTGTACCTGCGTCGCGCCTACGCCGGACGCCCGGACGCCGAGATCGCGACCCACCTTGGCGAAGTCCTGTGGGTGATGGGCGAACGCGACGAAGCACGCAAGCTCCTGCGCGAAGCAGAACAGAAAAGCCCGGGCAATGAAACCCTGCAGAACACGCTCAAGCGCCTGAAACCCTAGGGGCAGCAGTCGGGCTCGCACGGCTCTTCCCGGGTCGCATCCTGCGATGCGATCGCTGCAATGCCCCGGGGCACCCCGCCGCGAACTTGGAACATCCCTATTCACGCCACCATCGTGCCAAGCCTCGCCCGACTGATTCTGCCGGCAGCCTGCGCAGCCTTTATCGCGGCCTGTGCAAGCCTGCCGGATACCGGGCCACTGGAATCGGGTGAATTCGAGCTTTCGGGCCGGGTTGCAGTCCGTTACGGCACGGAAGCCGCCTCGGGACGCATCGACTGGCGACACAGCAAGACGCGGGATGACATGCTGATCACCAACCCGATCGGACAGGGAATAGCAACGCTTAAGCGCAATGACGGGGAAGTCGTGCTCCAGACGGCGGACACCCGGATCTTTCGCGCGCCTGACGCCGAAAGCCTGACCGAACAGGTGCTCGGCTGGCAGATTCCACTCACCGGCCTTCCATTCTGGGTCCGCGCGCGTGCCGCATCCGGCCCCGCGGAACTCGGCCGCGACGACTCCGGGCGCATCACCCGCATCGTCCAGGACGGCTGGCAGATTGATTGCCGGGACTACGAAGACCAACGTCCAACCCGCGTCGTTCTCAAGCGCGAAGGACTGGAAATCCGGCTATTCATCGACCGCTGGTCCGAAGGTGCGTCATGAACGAATTGCCGAAATCCGCTGCCGACACTCCCGCCGACTGGGACCGGGACTGGCCTGCCCCGGCCAAACTCAACCTGTTCCTGCATATCGTCGGGCGGCGCGAAGACGGCTATCACCTGCTGCAGACCGCATTCCGGCTGATCGATCTCTCAGACACCCTGCGCTTTTCACCGCGAAACGATGGCGAAGTCCACCTCGCGACCCCGATGCCGGGCGTGCATGAAGACGCCGAACTCTCGGTGCGTGCCGCCCGCCTGCTCAAAAACGCCACCGGATGCAGGCTCGGAGTCGACATCAACGTGCGCAAAACCATACCGATGGGCGGTGGGCTCGGTGGTGGCAGTTCCGATGCCGCCACCACCTTCGCTGCGCTCAACCGGCTCTGGCGACTCAACCTGCCTCCCGCGCAACTCGCCGCGCTCGCCCTCGAACTCGGTGCCGACGTGCCCTTCTTCCTGCACGGCACAAACGCGTTCGGCGAAGGGGTCGGCGAGGCACTCACCCCCCTCGAGCTCCCCCCCGCCTGGTACGTCGTCCTTGTGCCGCCGGTAGCGGTGCCGACACGTGGTATCTTTACCGCGCCCGAATTGACACGGAATACAAAAAAGGTCAAAATATCAAGCTTTTCGGCGGGCTTTGGACGTAACGATCTCGAGCCGGTCGTGTGCAGGCGTTACCCGGTTGTTGCAGTGCATCTTTCGTGGCTCGCTGAGTTCGGCGACGCCCGATTGTCCGGGTCCGGCGCCTGTGTGTTTGCCGAATTCTCGACCGAGCCGCAAGCGCGCTCGGTCATCGCCAGAATGCCCGCGGGAATGTGCGGGCATGTCGCGCGGGGGCTGGATTGCCATCCCCTTGCCGGCATTCTGGGCACGACCTGAGTCGTGCGGTACAGCGTACGTGGTAGCGCGTCTCAAAAAGACGTGACTGCCGAGGTACTGCTGGGGAGTCGCCAAGCTGGTTAAGGCACCGGATTTTGATTCCGGCATGC
>CAMBSA010000398.1 GCA_945869935.1 Bordetella parapertussis
GATTTGTGCGCTAGCGTACGGTGCCGGCTCGGCGCGGCGCTGAATGCCGCTGCCCATGCCTTTTTTGCACTTATACCCTGTTCTTTCAGCGGCTTATGAATTCGCGTTCGCTTGGCCTAGAATGATTAAAAGCCCGCCGGGGAACCCGGTACGGGTACGGTTGTTGTGGCTCACCCGTTTGATCGAAAGCTGCCCTGCCTGACATTGCGATTCCGAGTCTCTGCGATGCGCTTGCTCCTCGGCCGGTTTTCAATTCCGGCTCGCGCGCTCGTAGCCCCTTAATCAACGGAGGAGAAGCTTCATGCATTTCATCTGGCGTTTTTTCACGGCCGAAGACGGGCGCTGGAAATGGCAGCGCGTGTCGATGAACAAAGAGGTCATTGAGGAGTCTCCCTCGACCTACGCCGACTACGACGGCTGCCTCGCCGATGCGAAGGTGCAGGGCTACCAGTTTCTGCCCTCGCAGCCGAAACTGAGGCAGGAACGCTCCCGCTGAATGAAGGCCCCGGGGTTTAGCCCGGGGTCAGCTGACGTACCAGTTGCTCGAGTTGCGCCGGCGGCAACGCGCCGCTGATCCGGCCGAGCTCGCGTCCCTTGCGAAACGACGCGAGCGTCGGAATCGAGCGGATGTTGTGCTGCGCGCCCACCGCCTGATGGGCCTCGGTGTCGAGCTTGGCGAACACCACCCTGCCGCCGTACTTCGCCGCGGCCGCCTTGAAGGTCGGCGCAAACCCGACGCAGGGTCCGCACCACGGCGCCCAGAAATCCACCAGCACCGGAAGCGAATCCTGCGCGATGAGCGCAGCCAGCAGTTCCGGCCCGGCGTTCACCGGAGCGGACAGCAGCGCTTCGCGGCACTTGCCGCACACCGGACCCTGGGCGAGACGTTCCGCAGGTACGCGATTGCGTTGACCGCAGTGGGGGCAGGCGATTTCCATGGGGTGCTCGTGTTGAAGGGATTGACGTTGATATTGGGGTGCCCGCGGCGGATTTCAATCCGGTGGTGCCGGGGTGGAGATTGCTTCGTCTGCTTCGTCATTGCGAGCGAAGCGAAGCAATCTCGTTTTTCGGTTCAAGCGAAGCGAAGCAATCTCCGGCGATTCGAGGGCGAGTTTTTGCGGTTAGTCTGTGAAAAATTAGACTTCCCTAATGTGCTTTGATGCGCATCAATCCGGATGCGGCGGCGGGGTGTAGCCTGATCAACGTCATAACCGGAGAGCGAAGATGAAACTCAATGTCGGTGGTATCGATCGCGGCGCCCGCATCGTTGTGGGGCTTGCACTCATCGGATTGACTCTCATGGGGACGATTGGCCCCTGGGGCTGGATTGGCGTTGTGCCGCTGCTCACCGGGGCATTCAGCTTCTGCCCGCTATATACGCTGCTTGGCCTGAACACTTGCCCCCTCAAGGCAAAGCCGGAATAGCGCGATCCACCGCCTGTTGCAGCGACGCAGCCTTCTGCAACAGGTGGGGCGCGTTCCCAGAGCTCTTTCTCGCGCGCGAACGACGCTGTACCGATGGCGTTGAACGTCAATCAGCCCGAATTGATTCCTTGCGTTAATTAGTCACATCAGCCGACAATCTCTCGCGATGTCGGTAGTCGTTCGCCAGACTACCCGCGTTTGGGATGCGAACAACGCTCGGGAGGGCCGCGTCATGTGTGACTTCGCAAGGCATCAGGTAACGTCGCCGGAAGAACTTGCCGGCCGGTTCTTCGGCTGTTCGAGTCGGGCCACTGCTCCGGCAGGCCGCATGCCCGTTGGCCCCGCGCCGTTCAGGCGACGATGGCGATCAGGTTCTGATCCCTCACGTCAGCGTGTTCCGCCGCGCGATGCGGCCAGACGCCGCAGTGTTCCCTTGTTCATCCCCGTACATCCCTCAGTACGTTCCTCAGTACGTCTCACGGGCAGACGGTTTGCTCCGCCCGTGTTGTTCATCGGAGTTAAGCCGTCATGAACCGTATTCCTGAAACACAAACTCTTGCTTCACGTTGCGTCGCGCTCGCAATCGCCGGCGCCGTTCTCGGAATCGTCGCGGCCCCCGCCACCGCCGACCTGCTCGAGGACGCGAAGAACGCGGCGAGCCGCCTGAACAACCTCGGAGATCTCGGCCGGGGTGTCGCGGAGTCCGCCGCAACGCAGGCGCGCCAGCAGGCCGAGCAGGTCTGGGCGCTCAGCCGCGCCCCCGCAAGCCAGCAGCGCGCGGCTGCCGAAGCATCGCTTGCCGATGCGAAGCTGAAATGGATCGAATACCAGCAGCGCGTAACCCAGCAGGCGGCACGGCAGGGCGCGCAACTCCAGACGAACCTGGAGACCGACTTTCCCGAACTCGCACGAGCGAGCGCGGCGACCGCCAATTACGGCTACGGCTTCGCGTTGGGCGAGGTGCAGGTCTTCGAGCGCGTCGGCACCAATGTGCTGAACCGACTGGTGCAGCTCGACCAGAAGTACAAGCTCAGCGCGTCGGTCCGGCGCGCCTATACCGTCGATTTCGCGCGTGACTACCCGGAACTCGATGCGCTCGGCAGATCACCGGTGTGCTCGCCGATCCAGTTCACCACGATGCTGCGCGCGCACCGGCCGCGCATCGGGGAGGCGATCGCGCAGCTTCAGGCGATGGACCGCAAGTATCAGGCGGCCGTCTCGCAGCAGCTCGAGGCGTTCAGCCCGGGGACGCTGTATGGGCAGCTCGAAAGATCGCTGCAGATGCGGTCCTGTCAGGCCGAGCTGCAGATCGCAGGTGACGCGGGCGAGCGCGATGCACGCCTGCTGCTCGCCTATTTCAACGAGCTTCTCGGCCGCGTGCACGGCGTCGCCGCCAGTCCGATCTCCAACCAGAATTCGCAGGTGGCGGCCCGGATCAACGGAGAAACCCAGGCGTTGATCGTGCTTGTCGGCGCCACCGTCGAGCTCATCGCGGCGGAAGTCGCGGTGCGGCAGGCCTCGAAACAGATCGATGACGACAAGGAGGAGATCGGCCGCTCGGGCAGTCCCGGCATTCGCAGCCTCGCCGACCAGTACCGGACCTACTTTGCTTCCGGCCGGCCCAAGGGCAATGATGACATCCTCGACACCCCCGCCGATGTCGACAAGATGGGCCGCGACATCGACAAGCTCAACCGCGACTACGAGATCTACAAGCAGGCGGCGGCTCGTCGCAACCGCGCGTTGTTCGCGCTCATCCCTGCGATGGCGGAAGTCGCCAGCCGCACCGTCGAGCTCGGCCGCATTCTCGCCGCTGCAGGCGGCGCGCGCGATCCCAACCAGAACGCGCTGATCGCGATGAGCCAGCGCTTTCCGTCGCTGCACGCGCCGGCGGCCTCGGGCCAGGGGCTGGTCGATTGCGTGAATCGTCAGGCCGCGATGTGGCTGCAGACCGACAGGATGTTCGATGACGCACTGACCGCCTTTCGCGCCATGGCGCGGCAGAAAGCGG
>CAMBSA010000399.1 GCA_945869935.1 Bordetella parapertussis
ACTATTGGCAAGATATTAGGGAGTATCTGAACAAGGGGGCATCGCCCCCCCCGGGTATATCCACCCTATATCCCCCACTCCGGAGGGATGCTCTGTTCGATTCGTTGCGCAATCGGGACTTGATCAGAGCTTCCCTAGGTATTCTTTGGTTCAGTTCGCCGCTGCCTGACCTGTTCAAAAAGACAAATAGCGGCTGCGGCAGCGACGTTCAGAGATTCGGCGGAACCCGGCATAGGAATCGTAAGCCTTGACGAAGCTGCCGCCGCCAGTTCTGCTGACAGCCCTGCTCCTTCATTGCCGAAAATCCACGCGACCTGACCTTTGAAGTCGCATGTATCGATCGTTCTGTCCGCATCTGCAAGGGTTGCCACAACGCTTCCGGTCGTTCGCGCGACAATGTCGAGGAGATCAACGCCTTCGTGAATATCGAGGCTGAAGTGTGCCCCCATTCCGGCGCGGACAACCTTTGGTGACCAGGCAAACACGCAGCCTTGGGAAAGGAAGACCTGTCGCACGTTTGCGGCGGCTGCAGTTCTCAGCATTGATCCCAGATTTCCCGGATCCTGAATGTTTTCCAAGAGTAGGCAATCGCCCACGGTGGTCGGCAGAGGTGGTGCCGCGGGAGTTTTGACAACTGCGATCAGGCCGCTGGCAGAGACAACCTGGGAGATTTTCTCCAACAGTGCATCATCCAGAACAATATGTTGTTTTGCGCGCGTCTTCTCGAAAGCATCGCGGATGCTGTCGCGTCGTGTTGCGGCCTCACTTGCGATAAGTACATCCGGGATTTCACCGGTGCGGGCATATGCATCGATAAGACGCTCGCCTTCAAGAAGCGCAAGTCCCCGGATTTTTCGTTCGCGCGAGGAGCCGGCAAGCTTCTGCAGGTCCTTGAAAAGCGCATTGTCCTTGGACCTCAAAATTTTCATCAGGCCCTCTCGCGCTTACGAGCGGTGAAGTGAGGCACGTTGCACCGGTCCAAAGCTTTGACGATAGATCTCACAAGGTCCGTGTTTGCGGAGGAGTTCCAGATGCTCCGGAGTCGGATAACCTTTGTGCTTGTCGAATCTGTACTGCGGATAAGTGTGGTGTAGTTTCAGCATCTCGTGATCACGCGCAGTCTTGGCAAGGATCGATGCGGCACTGATGACTTCAATCAACGAATCCCCTTTCACGATTGCGCGGGATGGTATTGACCATTCGGGGCAGTGTGTACCGTCGACAAGCACTTCCGAGGGACTGACACTCAGCCCCTCGACAGCACGATGCATCGCAAGCAACGTCGCCTGAAAGATGTTCAGCTGGTCTATTTCGACTGGGCTCGAGAATGCGACGCTCCATGCGACTGATCGCTCACGGATCAGACCGGCGAGTTCCTCGCGTCTTCTCGGACTCAACTTTTTTGAATCACGTATGCCGTTAATACCGTGATTGGGCGGGAGTATTGCCGCAGCCGCGACCACCGGCCCGGCAAGCGGGCCACGGCCGGCTTCGTCGACTCCGCAGATCAGTTGATACACGAGGCGACTACCGCAGCAGCGCGATTCGATGCATCCTGACGCAACGCTAGGTGCATCTCGGCGAGACGACCGGGAAGGCGATCGCGAATGACCGGGTCGTTGGCAACGTTCATCAGAGCCTGCGCAAGCGTGTCCGGTGTTGCGTCATCCTGAAGGATCTCCGGGATTAGAAATTCTTCTGCGATGATGTTGGGCAGTCCAACCCACGGTTGATATCGCCTACGCTGCATCATTTTCCAGGTCGATTGCGCCATCCTGTAGGTAATTACCATGGGGCGCCTCAGGAGCGCCGCCTCGAGCGTCGCGGTTCCGCTGGCGACGAGCACTGCATCCGAGGCGCCCATGGCTTCGCGCGCATGCCCAAACAGAATGGTTATCGGAAGATTCTCTGCGCCGGCCGAGTAGAGTCCCGATTCGAAAATATCCCGTGTTTCCCGACTTATAAGGGGGACCAGAAATTGAGCATTCGGCTCTTTCTTTGCGACTTGCTGTGCAGTCCGAACAAACGTTTCAGCCATGTAACTGACTTCGGATTGCCGACTGCCCGGCAAGAGTGAATAGACCCTTCGCCCCGCAGGTATCTTCAATTGCTCCCGGCAACGTTCGCTGCAATCGTCTGGCGAAATCACGTCGGCGAGAGGATGTCCGACATAGGTGACTGCGACCCCCGCCTTTTCATACAAGATTTTTTCAAACGGGAACAACACCAACATATGGTCTACGGCTTTGGCAATCCCCTTCATACGCTCCCCGCGCCAGGCCCACAAAGAGGGACTGACATAGTGCAGGGTCCTGACTCCCCTTAAGCGAAGATTGCGTTCCAGTGCAAGGTTGAAATCTGGAGCGTCTATACCGATGAAGCATGAAGGTCGGGCAGCACTAAGGCGCCGAGAAAGAGCCCGCCTCATCGCCAGCAGTCCGGGCAGATGGCGAATCACTTCCGCGTAGCCTCGCACCGCGAGGCTTTCCATAGGGTACCAAGACTCTAGTCCAGCCGCCTGCATTCTGGGCCCGCCGATCCCTACAAATCGTGCACTAACTCCGCGATCAATGAGCGCGCGTATAAGGCCTGCCCCGAGAAAATCTCCCGAAGCCTCTCCTGCGACCAGGGCTATGAGCGGTTTCGCCATCAGGTACGACACATCACCGGACGATTCCGCGGCGTGATTTTTCTAGAAAGTCGACGAGTACTTTAATTTCGGGGACAACTAACGCCTGCCGGGCCAAGTCGAGTTTTGCATCAGCCAGTGTCATCCCTGACTTGTAGAGTGTCTTGTAAGCAGTGCGAAGTGCCGCGACGGACTCTGGTGAAAACCCCCGCCGCTTCAGTCCTTCCGAATTGATGCCGTGAGCTTGGGCAGTATTTCCGGCTGCGGTGACGTAAGGAGGCAGATCCTGAAGCAGGATCGTCCCCATTGCAGTAAGGGAATGGGCACCAATCGAAACAAACTGATGTACGACCGTGAAGCCCCCCAGAATTGCATGGCTCCCCACATTTACGTGGCCGGCGATTTGTGCGTTGTTGGCGAAAATGGTGTCGTTTTCGATGAGGCAATCATGGGCTATGTGAACGTACGCCATTATCCAGTTGTCATCGCCGATGCGGGTTACGCCAGTGTCCTGAATCGTTCCGCAATTTGCCGTGCAATATTCTCGAATGGTATTCCGATTGCCGATTTCGAGGCGAGTCGCCTCACCGCGGTATTTCTTGTCCTGCGGCGGACCACCCAACGTGCAGAACGGATGGATGCTGTTTTCAGAACCGATCGACGTATGTCCATCAATGACAACATGAGACCCTATCGTTGAATTCTCACCGATCTCAACGTTCTCTCCTATGATCGAGTAGGCACCGATCGACACCCCCGCACCGAGCCGGGCTTTGGTGCTGACGAGAGCGGTAGGATGGA
>CAMBSA010000400.1 GCA_945869935.1 Bordetella parapertussis
GGATGCCATGGTTGTGTCCGTGCCTGTCCCGGCGGTAATCCCGCGCACTCTTGCGCGGGTTTCGGATACCCGCGGATGTTATCGCAAGTCCCCCTACGGGAGTCGCAATTTCCCGCATCGCCAAACGAATAGAGCATTTCCGTCGCGGATCAGGTCTGCGTATGCCCGGAACCCGCTGCGCCATCCCGGCGCATTCCGGGTACTACATGTTCCTGCGGTACTGCCCCCCCACCTCGAACAGGGCATGGGTGATCTGCCCGAGCGAGCAGACGCGCACCGCGTCCATCAGCACCTCGAACACGTTGGCATCCGAAATCACCGCCTTCTGCAGCCGCGCGAGCATGTCGGGAACCCCAGCGGCGTTGCGCGACTGAAAGTCCGCCAGCCGTGCAAGCTGCGAGCGCTTTTCCTCCTCGGTGGAACGGGCGAGTTCGAGCACCGGCTCGCCCGCATTCTCGTCACGGGGATTGCGGAAAGTGTTGACGCCGATGATCGGGTACGAGCCGTCGTGCTTCTTGTGTTCGTAGTAGAGCGATTCTTCCTGGATCTTGCCGCGCTGGTAGCCGGTCTCCATCGCGCCGAGCACGCCGCCGCGCTCGCTGATCGCCTCGAACTCGCGCAACACCGCCTCCTCCACCAGTTCGGTCAGCTCGTCGATGATGAAGCTTCCCTGGTTTGGGTTTTCGTTCTTCGCCAGGCCCCACTCGCGGTTGATCACCATCTGGATCGCCATGGCCCGGCGCACCGATTCCTCGGTGGGCGTGGTGATCGCCTCATCGTAGGCATTGGTGTGCAGCGAGTTGGCGTTGTCGTAGGTGGCGATCAGGGCCTGCAGCGTGGTGCGGATGTCGTTGAAGGCGATCTCCTGCGCATGCAGGCTGCGGCCGGAGGTCTGGCAGTGGTACTTGAGTTTCTGGCTGCGCTCGTTCGCGCCGTAGCGATTCTTCATCGCCACCGCCCATATTCGCCGCGCCACGCGGCCGATCACGGTGTACTCCGGGTCCATGCCGTTGGAGAAGAAGAAACTCAGGTTGGGCGCGAAGTCGTCGATCTTCATGCCGCGCGCAAGATAGGCCTCAACGAAGGTGAAACCGTTGGCGAGCGTGAAGGCGAGCTGCGAGATCGGGTTCGCCCCGGCTTCCGCAATGTGATAGCCCGAGATCGACACCGAGTAGAAATTGCGGATGTCGTGACGGACGAAATACTCCTGCATGTCGCCCATCATCTTGAGCGCGAACTCGGTGGAGAATATGCAGGTGTTCTGCCCCTGGTCCTCCTTGAGGATGTCAGCCTGGACGGTGCCGCGCACCGAACACAGCGTGGCCTCACGCACCGCGGCGGCCTCGCCCTCGGTCGGAGCACGACCCTTGTCCGCTTCGAATTTGCCGAGCTCCCGGTCGATAGCGGTGTTGAGGAACATCGCGAGGATCATCGGCGCCGGGCCGTTGATCGTCATCGACACCGAGGTCGTCGGCGAACACAGGTCAAAGCCGTCATAGAGCACCTTCATGTCCTCAAGCGTCGCGATCGACACGCCGGAATTGCCCACCTTGCCGTAGATGTCCGGCCGCAGATCGGGATCGAAGCCGTAGAGCGTCACCGAATCGAAGGCGGTGGACAGGCGCTTGGCGGGCATGTCCTGCGACAAGAGGTGGAAACGCCGGTTGGTGCGGAACGGGTCGCCCTCGCCCGCGAACATCCGCGTCGGGTCTTCATTCTCGCGCTTGAAGGGAAACACGCCCGCGGTGAACGGGAAGTACCCGGGGAGATTCTCCAGCAGCAACCAGCGCAGCAGTTCGCCGTGGTCCTCGTACTGCGGCAGCGCGACCTTGCGGACTTGCGTGCCCGACAGGGTCGTGGTGGTGAGTTTTGTGCGCAGTTCGTGATCGCGGATTTTCACCACGTACTCGTCACCCGAATACGCATCGCGCGTCTTTGGCCACGTCGCGAGCAGGGCGGCATGGGCGGGGTCGAGCCGCCCGTCGCGTTCGGCGATCAGCGCATCGATCGAAGCGGCGTTGTCTGCGCCGCTTTCGGCGAGCATGCGCCGGGTCTCGGAGAGTTGCTGACGTTCGCGCGCCAGGCGCGCCTGCGCCCACACATTTGCCTTGTAACTGCGAACACCTTCAGAGATCTCCGCAAGGTAGCGCCCCCGCGCCGGCGGAACCACCACGTTCTTCCCGGTGGAATGGTGCGTGAGCGGTTTGGGCAGCGCACCGGGCCGGAGTTCAAGACCCTTGCTGCCCAGCGACGCCGCAAGGCTCTGATAGAGCGCGGTCACGCCGTCGTCGTTGAAACGCGACGCAATGGTGCCGAACACCGGCATGTCCTCGGCAGACGAAGAAAAGAGCTTCTTGTTGCGCTGGAACTGCTTTCGCACATCGCGCAGCGCGTCCTGCGCGCCCTTGCGGTCGAACTTGTTGATCGCGACAAAATCGGCAAAATCCAGCATGTCGATTTTCTCGAGCTGGGTCGCGGCACCAAATTCGGGCGTCATCACATACAGTGAAATATCCACGTGCGGCACGATCGCGGCGTCGCCCTGGCCGATGCCCGAGGTTTCGACGATCACGAGGTCGAAGCCCGCGACGCGGCAGGCGGCGATCGCCTCGGGCAGGCATTTCGCGATCTCGGAACCGGTGTCGCGGGTGGCGAGCGAGCGCATGTACACGCGCGGCCTGCCGTCCGCGCCCGGGCCGATCGCATTCATGCGAATGCGGTCGCCGAGCAGCGCACCGCCGGTACGCCTGCGCGAGGGATCGATCGAGATCACCGCAATCTGCAGGCGATCGTCCTGGTCGATCCGAAGCCTGCGGATGAGTTCGTCGGTGAGCGAGGACTTTCCCGCGCCGCCCGTGCCGGTGATGCCAAGCACCGGCGAAACCGAAAGATCCGCGCGTTTGCCAAGTTGCGAGACCAGCGCGGGATCGGCGGCGCCGTTCTCCAGCGCAGTGATGAGCCGGGCGAGTGCGCGTCGGTCGCCGAACTGGATGGTCGTCAGGTCGGCAGGCGCCTTGCCCGAGAGATCCTCATCGCAACGCGCGGCCATGTCGTTGATCATGCCCTGCAGGCCCATCTTCTGGCCGTCCTCGGGCGTATAGATCCGGGTCACGCCGTAGACTTCGAGTTCGCGGATTTCGGCGGGAACGATCACGCCGCCGCCGCCGCCGAACACCCGGATCGCCTCGCCGCCGCGCGCACGAAGCAGGTCGATCATGTACTTGAAGTATTCGACATGTCCGCCCTGGTAGGACGACACCGCGATGCCCTGCACGTCCTCCTGCAGGGCGGCGGTGACCACCTCATCGACCGAGCGGTTGTGTCCGAGGTGGATCACCTCGACGCCGGAGGCCTGCAGGATGCGCCGCATGATGTTGATCGACGCATCGTGGCCGTCGAACAGCGAGGCCGCGGTGACAAAGCGGACCT
>CAMBSA010000401.1 GCA_945869935.1 Bordetella parapertussis
GGTGGCTGCATCCTGCATCGCCTCCCACAACGTGATGTCGTCCGTGCCCGGATCGCGCTGGCAGAGTGCGTGAAGATCGCCAAGCGTCAGTCCGCACCAGGGTGCCCTCAGGACCGAAAGCCACGCCAGCCGGTCGGCGGGATGGCAAAGCGCGCGGGTGAGTGCGAGCAGGTCCTGCACCGGCTGCCTGTGGCCGAGGCGCTCGATATCGATCGCACGAAACGGCAGGCCGGCCTCGCGAAGCGCCGGCACGATCGAGTCCAACGCCGTGCGGCCGCGCACAAGGATAGCGATCGAGCCCTGCGGACCCTCTAGCCGCGCCTGTCGCACGATGTCCACCACCCTCGCCGCCTCCTGCTGCGCAATACCGGGGGCAGTTGCCTCGTCCGGATCGTCACGCGACACGCGCTCCTCGATCAGCGGATGCACCGTCACCGCCGCACCCGGCAGCAGATCGTGGCGCGCCACCGAATCGGTATAGGGCACCGCACCCGCGGCGACGTTTTCTTCTGCCGGCATGATCTGACCGAAGGTCGAATTCACCCAGTCCACCACCCCGCGCTGCGAGCGGAAATTCACCGACAGCGTGAGCGGATGCAGCAATACATCACCCAGGCCATCGCGCCGCGCGCGCAGGAACAGCCCCACCTCCGCTTCACGGAAACGGTAGATCGACTGCATCGGATCACCGACGAGAAACAGGGTGCGGCCGTCATCGGGCTGCCAGCCGGCGGTGAGTTTCTCCAGCAGTTCGTATTGCGTGAAGGACGTGTCCTGGAATTCGTCCACCAGCAGATGGCGAATCCGGTAGTCGAGCGACAGCGCAAGTTCGGTCGGCTCGTCCGCGGTGCCAAGCGCGTCCGACGCCCGGTGCGCCACCTCGACGAAATCCGCCTTCGCATTCGCGCCGAACACCACCCGCAGTTCAGCGGTGGCCCGGCGCACCAGGCGCGCGATCGCGCCGAGCACTTCCCACTGCGAATCCTCGTAGCGCGCGGGCGGAAGCGTCCGCAGCGCATGCAGCGCGTTGCGCGCGATTTCGCTATCGGCGAGCGCCGCGATCACTGCACCCGCGCGGTCCTTCTCCGCCTTTGCCGCTTCTTTCTCCGACTTGGAACTACCCGGCGGAAAGCCGCCCCGAACGTTCAAGCCGCCCGGCTTTCGCGCCTCGCCCGCCTGCGTGAGCAGCAGTTCCGCGATGCCGATCCAGTTGGGAAGGTCCGCGTCCTCCGCACCCGGCATGTCGGTCATGCCTTCGCAGGCGACGATCGGCGATGAGGAGCCTGAGGCGGCGAGATTCGATGCCGCGTAATTCGCGACCGCAAGCAACTCCGCCGCCTGCCGCCCCATCGGCATGTGCGCGGCCGCCCGTTCCATCGCATCGCGCCGCGACTGCACCAGCGCCGCTTCGAGCGCTTCGCGGTCGTGCGCGCCCGAAAGATTCCGCAACCACTTGTCGCGTTCGGCAAGGGCGCTTGCAATCAGGCCCTCGGCCGCGCCGAGGTTGTTGTCGAGGTGCATGAGCAGGCGCGCGACATCGGCGGCGGCCTCCTTGTCGTTCGCGTTTCCTGACTCGAGCAGGCCGAGCGTGGCGCGCGCGGCTTCGCGGTAGAACGCCTGCGCCTCTTCGCTCTCCACGCTCTCGGGCTGGGCGCCGAAGCGCGACAGCACCGGCATCTGCCGGGTGAGCGAGGCGCAGAGCGAGTCGATCGTCTGCACCCGCAATCGCGAGGCGTTGTGCGAAAGCTCCCAGCCGCGCGCGCTGTCGCGCTCGAGCGCGGCCTGCGCAAGGTCCCAGGTGAGCGCGCGATGCGCCTCCTCCGGGCGCGACTCGCGCGCGGCGCGGTCGAGCGCCTCGAGCACGCGCTTGCGCATTTCGCCCGACGCCTTGCGGGTGAAGGTGATGGCGGAAATCTCCTCCGGCTCGTCCACCCGCGCGAGCAGTCGCAGCGTGCGCTGGATCAGCAGTTCGGTTTTTCCCGATCCCGCGGGTGCCTGCACGATGAACGAGCGCGCGGGATCGAGCGCCGCGCGTCGCGCGTCGAGGTCCTCCACCGGGCGTTCGTTCGAACTCATGCGCAAGCGCCCGCGAAACAGTGCCCGTCTCGGCTATCCTTGGGCCATTGCAAACCAAGGAACCGGACATGACCATCAGGATCTACGATCTCGCCGCCCTCGAGGATGACCGCCTGTTCTCGCCCTACTGCTGGCGCACCAAGCTCGCGCTCGCGCACAAGGGCCTGGCTTTCGAGAGCATTCCCTGGCGCTTTACCGATAAGGCGGCGCTCGAGCCGACCGGATTCAAGACGGTGCCGGTGATCGTCGATGGCGAACGGACCGTCGGTGACAGCTGGAAGATCGCGCTCTACCTCGAGGAAAACTACGCCGACCGGCCGGCGCTGTTTGGCGGCCCGCAGTCGCGCGCGCTCTCGCTCGGCTTCAAGAACTGGGTGGACCGCGCGGTTCACCTGCCGATGCTGCGCGCGGTGCTGCTTGACCTGTACAACGGCCTGGCCGAAAAGGACAAGCCCTACTTCCGCGAGGCACGCGAGAAGCGCTTCGGCATGGCGCTGGAGGCGTTCGCGGGCGACCAGCAGGCGGCGATCGCCACGGTGAGCAGCACACTCGATCCGGTGCGCGCGACGCTCACCGAACAGCCCTTCGTCTGCGGAAGCGCGCCCGCCTACGCCGACTACATCCTGTTCGGCGCCTTCATGTGGACGCGCAGCACCTCGCCCGCGAAGCTGCTCGCCGCCGACGATCCGCTCCACGCCTGGCGCGAGCGCATGCTCGATCTGCACGGCGGGCTGGCACGCAAGGCGCGCGGCTACCCCGTCTGAGAATCTGCCGGGGCGTGCCGCGCGGCACGCCCCGGCCTGCCTTTCCAAAGGGAAACCGTTCCATTTCTGGACGGAAATAGACCGCTTTGCAGCGCGGATACTTGGACTTTCAGAAAAATGTTGAACATTTCCTCTCATTCCGAGGCCTCCTCGCCTTCGGTGGGACCCCAGGCCGCGCGTTCGTTGACCCGGCACAAGGCCTGCAGGCCGCAATGCGTGCAGGTCGGCCCGCCGCGCTTGGGGTCGACCGTTGCGTCGCCCCGCGCGAACGCACGGCCGAGCGCGTCGAGCTCGTGCTCCCAGCCGGCGACGAGTTCGTCCCAGTTCGCATAAGCCTTCGCACCCGCGTTCTTTCGCGCCTCCACCAGGCCGATGCCCGGCGCGATTTCCTCATGCGCGCCGATGCCATCGAGCTTCATCGCACCGGGCCGGACCTGCGCGAACGCCACCGCGGCGACGCCCTCTTCGGCGAGCGCGTAAATCGGGAGCTGCGGTTCCTCCGGCCGCTCGCCGAGCCAACCCGACACCGAACTCACACCGGTCTTGTAGTCGATGACAAGGCGCGCGCCGTCCT
>CAMBSA010000402.1 GCA_945869935.1 Bordetella parapertussis
TTCACCCGGGCGTGGAAAATATTCGCCGAGGGCGAGAATTTCAACTCGAAGGAGTGGCGGCGAAGCGAGATACCCTCGGCAGGCGGCCACGGCAACGCGCGTGCACTCGCCCGGCTTTGCGGCGCGCTTGCGCGCGGCGGCGAGGTCGACGGCATCCGCCTGATGTCGAAGGACACGATCGAGTTCGCGACTCGCGAGCAGTGGCAGGGCACGGAACTGGTCGGGCGTTACATGCGTTTCGGGCTCGGCCTGCTGCTCAACTGCAAGGGCACGCCGATGGGCGCGAACCCTCGTAACTTCGGCATGTTCGGCGCGGGCGGGCATGTGGCGATCTGCGACCCCGACGCGCGCATCGGTTTTGCCTACACGATGAACCGCATGGATCCGGGCAAGGGATTTGGCGAACGCGCCGAGGCGCTGATACAAGCAGCGCTCGGCTGATCCCGCCGCAATCCCGGCCCCGCTTCAGGCGTAGGCGGAGGACATCCGCTCCCAGAAGATGAGGCTGCGACGCGTGAGCAGCAGGATACGATCGAGCGTGAAGCCTATGATCGCAATCGCTATCACCCCCGCGAAGGCGGTGGCGTACTCGAACGAGGCGATCGAGTACGAGATGTAATACCCGAGACCCTTGCTCTCGCCGATCATCTCGGTGATCACCACCACGATCAGGGAGATCGGCAGCGCGACGCGCAGGCCGGTGAATATCCCGGGCGCCGCTGCCGGAAGCATCACCTTGCGGAAAACCTGTGCGGGTGTCGCCCCCATGTTGAGCGCGCTCCAGATCAGCTTGCGGTCCACCGCTTTCACCGCGTAGTAGGTGTTGACCGTAATCGGGTACAGGCACTCGAGGAAGATCAGCGCCACCTTGGACAGGGTGCCCAGGCCGAACACGAAGATGAAGATCGGATACAGGGCGATCTTGGGCACCGGGTAGGTGAACGAAAACAGGGGCTCGAACACCGCCTCGATCCAGCGCACCCGCGCCATCAACAGGCCAAGCACAATACCGAAGACGATCGCAAGACCGTAGCCCGAGAACGACCGGCCAAGCGAGATGCTCGCCTGATAGGGAATCTCCCCTGCCCAGAGATCAGTGACAAATGCATCGCCGATCCGAACCAGGCTGGGCATCAGCCGCGGCGATACCATCCCCGAACGCGACAGCAACTCCCAGAGCAGCAGCACCACCGGCACCGGATACCAGCGAAGCACCGCGCGAATAACCCCCGCCGGCCCGCGCACGAACCCGGGGCTAGACATAATCGACATGACCGGAGGACCGCCCGGCCATCAGCTTTTGCCGGACCAGCATGAGCGCGCGATCGCTTGCGAAGCCGAGCACGCCGATCGCGAGGATCGAGGCGTACATCAGGTCAAAGCGCAGGCTGTCCTCTGCGCGGATGACGAGGTAGCCCAGCCCGGTCTTCGAGCCGACCATCTCGGCGGCAAACATCAGGATGAAGGACAACGCAAGGCCGATGCGAAGGCCGGTGAGCACCTGTGGTGCGGACGAGGGCAACACCACCCGCATGAACACCTGCATCTTCGTGGCGCCCATGTTGAGCGCGCTCCAGAGGTGAAGCTTGTTCACGTCGCGCGCGCCGTAGAACGAGTTGATGAACACCGGAAAGAACACCCCGAGCCCGATCACCGCGATCTTCGACGCGTCGCCGAATCCGAGCCAGGACATGAGAATCGGCAGCACCGCGATCTTGGGCACCGGATAGGCAAGCGACACCAGCGGATCGAAAAATCCCGCCACCGGACGCGACACGCCGGCGAGCAGGCCGAGTGACATGCCCAGGGCCGAACCGATCGCAAAACCGGAGAACGAACGCCGCAGGCTGTCGGACGCGTGCACCAGCAATTCACCATTGGCGATCATCGCAAACGTGCTCTGCAGGATGATAGAGGGAGCGATGAGGTAACGCGGCATCGTGCCCGCGTGCGCCGAGTATTCCCAGAACGCGATCAGCACGAGCGGAAGCGCGAGGCCCTTCGCCGCGCGCGCGAGGCCCGAGCGCAGGCCTGAGCTCACCGGAACTCTTCCCGGGCCTTGAGCACCTCTTCCCGCAGGAGGTCCCAGATCCGGTTGCGGTAGTCCATGAATTCCGCGCTCTTCTTGATTTCGATGCCACGCGGCCGCGGCAGGTCGATCTGCATCTGTTCCTTGATCCGCCCCGGCCGCGCGGTGAACACGATCACCCGGTCGCTCAGATACACCGCCTCCTCGATGTCGTGCGTGACGAACAGGACCGTCCGGCGCGTCTGCTGCCAGATCGAGTTCAGCTCCTCCTGCATGAGTTCGCGCGTCTGCGCATCCAGCGCACCGAAGGGCTCGTCCATGAGCAACACGCGCGGCTCGAAGGCGAGCATTCGCGCAAGCGCGACGCGCTGCTTCATGCCACCGGAGAGTTCGCCCGGGAAATGATCGCGGAACCCGCCGAGGCCGACGAGCTTGAGGTAGTGCTCGGTGACTTCCTTGATCTTTTCTTTAGGCATGCCCTGCACGTCCAGAGCCCAGCCGATGTTCCCCGCGACCGATTTCCAGGGAAAGAGCGCAAATTCCTGGAACAGCATGCCGCGGTCCGGGCCCGGACTTGACACCCTCTTTCCGTCGAGGAGCATCTCGCCGGAATCGCAGGTCTCGAAACCGCCGAAGATATGCAGGAAGGTGCTCTTGCCGCAACCCGAAGGCCCGACGATGCTGACGAACTCCCCTTCCTGCACCTGCAGATCGAAGCTCTCGATCGCGACGACGGCCTTCTCGTCGCGACGGAACGTCTTGCGTACGCCTTTTACATCGAGAAATGCCACGCGTCGATTCCTGCTTTGGCTTACTTCGGCAGGAACGAGAGGTCGACGAATCCTGCCGGATCGACCTTGGTCTTGGTGAACTTGTACTTGAGCAGATCATCCTGCATCTGGCGCAGCGTCTCTACCTCGACCCGGCCTTCCGGGCTCATCGCATAATCCTTCATGTTGAAGTACACCTCCGGCGGAAGGCCCACCATCTTGGAGTCGAGAAGCGCCTGCTTGGCCTGCTTCTCGTTGGCAAGGAAATACTTCGTCGCTGCGACCAGGTCGGCGACGAAGGCGCGCACCACCGCAGGATTCTTGCTGACGAACTCGGGTGACACAGCGACGTGCATCAACTCCTCGTCATAGGCGTTCGCATCCTTGGAGGTGAACAGGGTGCGCATCCCGCCCTTGCGCTGCTCGTTGGTTGCAAACGGCTCGGGGAAGGCGCCCAGATCGAGCTTGCCCGACCGCACCGCTTCGCCCTGGCTCGGGAACGGGACGATCGCCCAGTTCACGTCGCGATCGGCATTGAGCCCTGCCTTCTCGAAGGCAATGCGCTGCCAGAGTTCGATCGAGGAGCGCGCCGCGTTGTTGCCCACG
>CAMBSA010000403.1 GCA_945869935.1 Bordetella parapertussis
CTGTCGATATCACTATTAGTAGCGGAACCGGTGCTAGGCGCTAGCCGCGACGAATCTAAAATACGACCGTATCAATCGATAGACGTCGATTGATCCCAAAAGGCTTCAACAGCCCCCCTACTCCCACTCAATCATCAACGGCGTTTCTAACCCGTTGTCACGTATAGAACTTTTTTCAGTGGGTAGCATTTCTACCGTCAGATCTACCGTCATTCGGATCTGATACCCGAAATTAGCATTCAGCATCTATCGGCACTTATCGCAGACTATCGACAGCCTGATCCATGTAACCCTTCAGGATCGGTCGGGATCTATCGGGACCTATCGCCGGCAACGTTTCCCCGGGGATCTGATCCTTCAGTATCTATCGCAGGCTGTCGATAGCGCAAGATTTCAGTTTGTCGCCATCCTCGCGAATCGAATAACCCATTGCCCGGTAACCACGCTGGCGCTTGTCCCACATCCGTCGCAAGGCTGGATGGCCGGTATCCACGAAGTCAACGATCCGCACATCAATCTTCGTCGCATGCTCACGGTGGAGGCGCCCGGCGTATTGCTGCAAGGTTCCCTTCCACGACACCGGCATCGCCAGAACCAGTGTGTCGAGAGGAGGATGGTCGAAGCCCTCCCCTACCAGCTTGCCGGTCGCGAGCAGTATGCGCGGCGCGTCCGGTGGTAGAGCCTCGAGTTGCCCGATAAGCGCTGCTCGCTGCTTTCGTGACATCCTGCCGTGCAGGACAAACGGTGGCGGAATCTTTCCGTCCAAAGCCGCCGCGATAGCATCGAGATGGTCGGTGCGCTCGGTCAGCACCAGCACCTTGCGGCCTTGGCTGAAGGCGTGCTCGATTTCGTCGGAAATTGCGGTCGTGCGGGCCTGATCATTGGCGAGGTGCCGGAACACATCCTGAATTCCCGCGTCGGACGAGAGGTCGATCCGTGCATGCATCGAATACGGTACCACCTCGAGGTCGTGCGGTGCACCAGCAGGTTTTGCTGCTGTGTGCCGTATCGGGCCACACTGCATGAAGATGATCGGTTGCTGGCCGTCACGGCGGAACGGCGTTGCGGTCAGACCGAGCACGTATTTCGCCTTGGTGCGCTTCAAAATGGCGTCGAATGACACTGCGCCGATGTGGTGGCATTCGTCCACGATGACGTGACCATAGTTCTCGACCAGCGGGTCCACCTCGCCCTGCCGTGACAAAGACTGCATCACCGCGATGTCGATCTTCCCTGTGGGCTTGGCTTTGCCGCCGCCAATTGTGCCGATCACGCCCTTGCCGATGCCGAGGAAGGCCTGCAGACGCTCCTGCCACTGTTTGCGCAACTCGGTGCGATGCACAAGTACCAGGGCGTTCACGCCACGCTTGGCGATCATCGCTGCCGCCGCAACCGTCTTGCCGAAGGCGGTAGGCGCGCATAGCACGCCAGCGTCATGGCTCAGCATTGCGGCAACCGCCGATTGCTGATCGAGACGCAGCTTTCCGACGAAGGTGACATCCAGCGACTCTCCGCCGTAACGCTCATCGCGGAGGTCGCTGCGGATGCCGTTGTCCCTCAGCAATTCCTGCACGGCATCCAGGCAACCGCGCGGCAGGGCAATGTGCTGCGGATAGTTCTCGGCACTGCCGATTACGCGCGGTTTGTCCCAGACCGACATCCGCATCGCCTGTGCCCTGTAGAACTCCGGGTTCTGGAATGCGGCAAGGCGGATCAGGCGGTTAGCCAGCGATTGCGGCAGTTGCGCCTTCTCGAAGTAGATGAGATTGCTCAGCGTCACAGTGAGTGACTTCGGCATTGTCCCCGGCAGCTGCTTCGTGGACGGGGCCGAACGCTTCCACGGCGTAGCCAGGTCTTCATCGTCGATGAAAGTGACATCCAGTGGATGCGCCCTGCCCGTCGCACGCAGGATGGTCGGCTCGATGTCGTGCGGTGCCATCGGCTGAATTGAAGCGAGGAATGCCCATTGGTCGGGAAAGGGGCGCAGTTCCGCATCAACGAAAACGCTGCAGCCATTCTCGCGAGAAATCTTCTGCAGGGGCAAGGCGATCAAGTTGCCGAAGCCACCCTTGGGCATTGTGTCTTGATTGGGAAACAAGCGGTCGTAAGACTCCAACTTCAATTGACGGGTTCGCGAACAGGTGTGGCTGATGATTGCCGTGCCCAGGCGACGGGCATCGCGGGCCGATACCCTACCGGCGAAAAATACCCAGGCGTGCGCCCCTTTCCCTGAGCGCGAAATCTCGAGGGCAGCGGGCACACCAAGTTCGCAACACGACTGCACGAAGGCGCGGGCGTCGTCTCTCCATTCGGCTTCGTCGAAATCGATGGCGAGGAAATAGCAAGTGTCGTCCTCCAGTAGAGGATAGACGCCAACTGTATGCTCACCGGCCAGATGGTCGAAGATGACCGGGTCGGACAACGGAATCAACATTCGGTTACTACAATCCCCGCATTTGATGCGCGGCTTCTCGCAAACACCTGTACGCCACTCGTTGGCGCAGGCCGGCGAGTAACCAGACTTGGCCGACGTCTTGCTCTCCCAACGAATCGGGTAGACATCCGTGCGCCCCCGGAATAACCGCCGAAACAGCGCCACCTTCTCGTCCGTGGAAAGCCGCGAGGACTCCGGCATCGAGGCTGGCGATGAGCGCTCTGGCTGCTGCATGCGCCATTGAATGCCGTTCGCTTCCAACAGCGCGATCAGCCGGGCGTTTTCGGCCTTCAATTCCGAGGATGGATCGCGTTCAACCATGGAATCCGTAACCGGTAATCGAGTCGTCCATGTGATCACGCGCGCCGCTACTAATCCCGCGACGCCAGAAGTCCCGGAAATCTTTTCACGCGCAATTCTTCGAGAACAGGTTCTGCGAGCTTCCACCCCTCTCCGCCCATCCTCGAAATCAGCTCGGTCCAAACCCGCTCGAACGCATGGATCGCATCCGCCTCTTCGAAACGAATACCCGTCGGTAGCAGCGGCGTGATGTCCTCGGTCAAGCTCCGTGTGAGCTTTTCTAGCATGCGCTGCTCGGCCATCGCGCGCGTGATCGGTTTGCCTTCCAGTGCCAGATAGTGGTCAAAGCACGCAATGATCTTTTCGGGGGCCAACGCGAGTTGCTCCAATCCCTGATGCAAATCGAAAAGGTCGCGGCTCGCGCGTCGCTGCAGCAACGCGCGCAGCTTCGTGCCGAACAATTCCTCGGGCTCGAAAGACGCGATCTCGGTCTTTCCTCGGTACCAGTCATTGTCAAATGCAAAGGGATACCGCTTGATGCCAAGCAGGTTCGTGTGCTCCCGGGTGTTGATCTCGACCTTGAGCTTGAGCGTTGCCTGGGAATCGACCTCGGGTGTGAACTTGAACACCAGATGCATCGAGTGACCTGCCTGCTCTCGCTGACA
>CAMBSA010000404.1 GCA_945869935.1 Bordetella parapertussis
CGGCGCGCGGCTGGTCTGCGGCGGCGGCGTGCCGGCGCTGCCGGAAGCGCTCAAGAACGGCCACTACGTGCCGCCAACGATCTTCGCCGACGTGACGCCGGGGATGCGCCTGTTCCGCGAGGAAGTGTTCGGCCCGGTGGTCTCGGTGACCAGGTTTCGCGACGAGGCCGAGGCGCTCGCGCTCGCCAATGACAGCGAGTTCGCGCTCGGGGCCGCGGTGTGGACGCGGGACGTGACGCGCGCGCACCGCCTCGCCGGCAGCATCCGCGCGGGCGTGATCTGGGTCAACGACCATCACAAGAACGATCCCCGCTCGATCTGGGGCGGGTTCGGCGCCAGCGGCTACGGCAAGGAAAACGGCTGGGCCGCGCTCAAGGAACACATGAGAAAGCGCAGCATCATCATCCGCACCGCGCCACGGTTCGACGACTGGTTCGGCGGCGGCTCGCGCTATGGCTGAGATTGCGGGGATTCACGTTCACATTCAAGCTGGCAACAGGAGCACGACACGATGAAGCTTAAGCAACGCAAGTACGTGAAGGTGGTGCGGGAGAACGGCATCGCCTGGACCTACCTCAACCGGCCGGAGAAGAAGAATGCGATGTCGCCGCCCCTGCACGCCGAAATGTGCGAGACGCTGGACGAGCTCGAGGCCGATCCCGAGACCAAGGTGGTGGTGATCGCGGGCGCCGGCGGCGTGTTTTCCGCCGGCCAGGACCTGAAGGAATTCTTCCGCGCGCTGGAAAACGATCCGGCCGAGGGCAAGCGCGTGCGGCTGATGTCGAACCACTGGCAGTGGGACCGGCTGTACATGTTCGACAAGCCGACCATCGCCATGGTGGAGGGCTACTGCGTCGGCGGCGCGTTCTCGCACCTGCTCGCCACCGACTTCGCGATTACGGCGAACGATACCACGTTCTCGCTCTCGGAGGTGAACTGGGGCATCCTGCCCGGCGGGATGGTGAGCAAGGCATTCGCCGACGCGGTGCTGCTGCGACACGCGATCTACTACGCCTGCACGGGCGATCCGTTCGACGGCAAGGAAGCCGCGCGCATCGGCATCGTCAACTTCTCGGTGCCGAAGTCGCGCCTCAAGGCGGAGGTCACCAAGCTTGCCATGAAGCTGATGGCGAAGAGCCCGCGGACGCTGCGCGCGACCAAGCAGGTGATCCGCATGGTGCGGCAGATGGGGTTCGCCGAGGCGGCCGACTACATGCAGGAGAAGAAGGTCGCGATTCAGGTCGGCGATGCGGACAGCGCCTACCAGTCGGGTCTGCACGGCTTCCTCGACTCGAAGACGTACAAGCCGGTGTACGCGTCGTTCAAGGAGGCCAAGGGCGGCGGCAGGCGCAAGGCGCGCGCGGGGCGATGAGGCGATGGGCATGACAGGCCCCCTGGCCGGAATCCGCGTGGTCGAACTCTCCACCTTCATCACCGCGCCGCTCACCGGCATGATGCTCGCCGACATGGGCGCGGCGGTGATCAAGGTCGAGAACCCGGATGGCGGCGATCCCTTTCGCAGCTATGGTGGCGGCAGCTACGGCGCGCAGTATTGCTCGTACAACCGCAACAAGCGCAGCATCGCCATTTCGCTGCGCACCGAACTGGGTCGCGCGGCAATCGAAAAACTGGTGCAGCAAAGCGACGTGCTGCTGGACAACTTCCGCGCGGGCGTGCTCGACCGGCTCGGCCTCACCGCCGGGCGGTTGCGCGAATTGAATCCCCGTCTGGTCCACTGCTCCATCACTGGATTCGGCACCGAGGGACCGTACTCGGCGCGGCCGTGCTTCGACTCGATCGCGCAGGGGCTGAGCGGCATGTACAGCCAGTTCCTCGACCCGGAGAACCCGCGGTTGACCGGCACCACGATCTCGGACAACGTCACCGGGCAGTACGCGGCCTACGGCATCCTCTCGGCCCTGTTCGAGCGCGAGCGCACGGGCGTGGCGCGGCGCGTCGAGGTCAACATGATCGAGGCCACGATGGCGTTCATGCCGGAGCCGTTCGGGTATCTCACCCAGAATGGCGAGCACGCGGACGCGTTCCTGCGCGTCCGGAATTCCCTCGCCTTCGCGTTCTGCTGCCGCGACGGCAGGCTGGTGGTGACGCACATGTCGTCGCGGCAGAAGTTCTACGAGCAGTTCGTCGAGACCATCGGCCGCGCCGACCTGGTCGACGACGCGCGCTTTCGCACGCTGGAGGGGCGCATTGCCAGGTACGAAGCGCTGTGGAACATCGCCAGGGATGCGTTCGCGACGAAGGATCGCGCGGAGTGGCTGCGGCTTTTCGAAGGCGTCGACATCCCATTCTCGTCGATCAACGACATCGAGGACGTAATGGCCGATCCGCAGGTACGGGCGATGGACAGTTTCTACAAGCTCCGGCATGCGCAGAAGGGCGAGCTGACATCGATTCGCCGGCCGGTGCGGCTAGACGGCAGGCGCGACGACCAGGCGGCGGTGGCGCCGCCCACGCTCGGCGAGCACACTGATGAAATACTTCGCGAGCTCGGGCTCGCCTCTGAATCCGCGACGAAAGGGCAATCGTGAAACTGGACCTGCAGGGCAAGAGCGTTCTGATCACCGGCGCTTCCAAGGGCATCGGCCTCGCTTCGGCTTGGGCGTTCGCAAGGGAGGGCTGTTCGCTGCATCTCGCCGCGCGCTCGGCCGAACTGCTCGACGAGGCGAGAAGGGCGATCGCGGCCGAGTGCAAGGTGCCGGTCAGCGTGCATGCCATGGACTTGTCGAGCGACTCGCAGATGAGGGACCTCGCCGCGCGCGCGGGCGTCGTCGACATCCTCATCAACAACGCGGGCGACATCCCGTCGGGTCCGATCGACGCGGTGGACGACGCGGCGCTGCGGCGCGGCTTCGACCTCAAGGTGTTCGGCTACATCTCGCTGACCCGCGCACTGTACGCGAAGATGTGCGAGCGCGGCAGCGGCGTGATCGTCAACGACATCGGCAATTCCGGCGAGAACTGGGATGCGCGCTACATCATGGGTTCGACCGGCAACGCCGCGCTGATGTCCTTCACCCGGGCCCTGGGCGGCGTCAGCCTGGACAAAGGCGTGCGCGTGGTGGGCGTCAACCCGGGGCCGGTGGCCACCGACCGGATGGTGAAGCTGATGAAGCGCCGCGCGCTCGACATGCACGGCGACGAGAACCGCTGGAAGGAACTCCACAAGTTGTATCCTGGCGGCCGGCCTGCGACAGCGCAGGAGGTTGCGGACCTGATGGTGTTCCTCGCTTCCCCCCGCGCGGGCTACATCACCGGCACCATCGTCACCATCGACGGCGGCATCGCGTCGCGCGGCTCGATCATCTAGGGGCCGCCATGGGCGAACTCGACATCCGCAACCGCCACTTCGACCGGCTGTTCTCCAACCCCAGCCT
>CAMBSA010000405.1 GCA_945869935.1 Bordetella parapertussis
GAAGGGCGCCTCGCCCGACAGCGGCACCGCGCCGCCGCCCTTGGGCTCGGCGCGGCTGCGGCTGACTTCTTCGCTGGTGAACACCTTCTCGTAATCGACCTGACGGATGTATTTCGAGTAGTTGAGTTTAGGCCAGGCCATGCCGGGGATGAAGGCCTGTCCGTAGGAAGCGCTCATGCCGCTGCCTGAATAGACCAGCGTCTTCAGTTCGTCACCGCCCATGGCAGTGGAGGCGCGCTTCAGGATATCCGCGGCGTCGGCCGCATAGAGCGTCGGTGCGAAGGCGAGCGCAACTGCGCCGGCGGCGAGGGTTTTGAGGAATTGCTTGCGGTTCAAGGTTCGTCTCCCGGTTGAATGTTTTGACCAGCCAGCGCTAACAACGCGGGAGGGTGTTTCATTCCCCTCAGGGAGAGGACATTGCTCTTTGAAATGCCGGCTTATTCCGTCTTGATGCCCGCACTGCGGATCACCTCACCCCAGCGCGCGTGTTCGCTGCGGATATAGGCGGCGAATTCCTCCGGGCTCGAGGTATGGACGATCGCACCGATTGCGTTGAACCGGTCGAGGACGTCCTTTGCCTTCATGCCCTTCACCAGCGCCTCGTTCATGCGCCTGACCGCGTCCGCGGGAAACCCGGCGGGCCCGCCAAGGCCGAACCACGGCGCCGCGTTCACCTGTTTGAATCCGGATTCCGCCGCGGTCGGAACATCCGGCAGCAGCGGCGAGCGCTGGCCGGTCAGCACGGCAATGGGTTTCAGCTTGCCCGCGCGGATCATCGGCAGCGCCACCACCAGCGAACTCTGGAAATCCACCAGCGTCGCGCCGGCGAGCAGGTCCTGGATCTGCTGCGCCGCGCCCTTGTAGGGCACGTGGTTCAGCTTGATGCCCGCCGCGCTCTGCAGCATCTCGGCGGCGAGATGTGGCACGGTGGCCACGCCCGGCGTGCCGAAGGCGATCTTGCCGGGGTTGGCCTTTGCGTAGCTGACGAGCTCGGCGAGATTGTTTGCCGGAAGCGCAAGGTTTCCGACGATCAGCGGCGTCATCGAAACGAGGTTGGAGATCGGCGTGAAATCGCGGAACGGATCCCAGTTGACCTTGGTGAGGTGCGGTGCAGTGGCGAGCGTGATCGCGGTGAGACCGACGGTATAGCCGTCGGGAGCGGACTTGGCCAGAACATCCAGACCCACCGTACCGTTGCCTCCGGGGCGGTTCTCCACCAGCACCGGTTGACCGAGGGCGTCGCTCAGCACCGTTGCTGCCGCGCGGCCGACCAGGTCGGTGGGCCCGCCGGCGGGGAAGGGCACGATCAGCTTCAGGGGCTTCGAAGGCCAGGCCTGGGCCGGAACCGGACTGTGGAAACCGAGCGTGAGCAGGAAGATGCCGGCGGCTGCGATGCGAGCAGTTGTGCCCATGGAATGCTTTCCCTCTTTGGAAGCCCGCATGTTGTACGAGCTTGTCTTGACGGGCATGATAACTTGCTACCGCACAGGTTGCCTCGGTCAAGGTGTGCACCCCCGTCGAATTCTTCCGTTCGACAGGAACTCTCTGGAAGGAACGTCGATGCGTCCACTGCGTCTTGTCATTGCGTCAACCGTGCTCGCGGCGAGCACCTTGATCTCCGGCCCCATCCAGGCACAGGCGTATCCCGTAAAACCGGTGCGCATCATCGTGCCAAGCGCGCCGGGTGGCAGCATTGATGCGAGCGCGCGCATCGTCGGTAGCAAGCTGCAGGAGTATTGGGGACAGTCGGTGCTGGTGGAGAACCGCGCCGGCGCCTCCATGATCATCGGGGCCGAGGCGGCGATGAAGTCGCCCGCCGACGGTTACACCCTGCTGGTCGCCCACGACGGAACCATGTCTATGAATCCGGTCGTGTTCAGGAACCTTCCCTACGACCCGCAAAAGGACTTTGCGCCGATCACGCTGATATCGGCTGCACCGCTCGCGGCAATCGTCAGCCTGGGTGCCGGCCTCAACAGCATCCAGGACATGGTGGCCTTTGCACGCGCCAATCCGACGAAGTTCAACCATGCGACGGGCGGCACCGCGACCCTGCTTGCGCTCGAACTCTTCAACGCGCTTGCCGGCACGCGCATCACGTCGGTGCCGTACAAGGGGGCGGCTCCGGCGCTCGCGAGCGTTATGGCGGGCGAGACGCAGATCGCCTTTGCCGACATAGCGAGCGGCGCCGCGGCGCTCAAGTCCGGCAAGGTGAAGGTGCTTGGGGTGGCCACGCTGTCGCGCAGCCGGCTCCTGCCTGACTCGCCGACGATTGCCGAATCCGGCGTGCCCGGCTACGAGACTCGTACCTGGCTTGCGGCCTTCGCGCCGGCGGGCACACCCGCCGACATTGTTGAGAAGATCGGCAACGACATGCGCCGCGCGCTGGCGGAACCGGACGTTCGCCAGCGCTTCCAGGCGCTCAATCTCGAGGTCGTCGGCTCTTCCGCCGAGGAACTCGCCCGTACCGTGCGCGCCGACACCGAGAAATGGAGTCGGCTCATGCGCGAACACAACATCAAGATCACCCAGTAAGGAACACCTTCATGAACTCATCAAAACCAGTCCGGGACCTGCTGCTCGTGGGGAGCATTCCTCTCGAAACGGCACAGGAAGTCTTCACCGATTTCGGCGGTGCGCTCGGCCGCTATTTGCGCTTCATGCCCGACGGCGAACTTGGCCTGCGGCGGCACTGGATCAGCCGCATCCATTTTCAGGTTCTCGCCTTGCATCCTGACATCGAGGTACTGCGCCGGCCGAACAAGGACAACGGCGTCGAGCGGCTCAACCCGCACGATACCTCCGACAGCTGGTTCTTCAAGGTGAAGGACGGCGTGGAGAAAATCCGTTTCGGTGAGCCGGGATGGCGGCTCGGCTTTGCGCGCGACGCGGTGAGTTCCTATTTCGTTTTCTGCACCCTGCGCGAGAAGGGCGTGTTGCCGAAAGACTTGCGTTTCCAGGTGTCGATACCTCTGCCCAACAGCGCGGTTCCTCCGCGAATCGTCGCGGATCTCGACTCCCTCGCAAAGATTCGCGAGGGCTACGAGGCGGCGCTGAGGGACGAGATCATCAAGCTTGCCGAAAAGATTCCGCACGACGATCTCGCAATTCAGTGGGACTGCGCGACTGAAGTTCAGGACGCCTACGGTGCGGCCCCCCCTCTGCCGCCCGAGACGGGTGTCGAGCGGAATGTGGGTCAGGTCGCGCGGCTTACCCCCGTGATTCCCGCTGGCGTGGGTGTCGGATTTCACTTCTGCTTCGGCACGCTGGGCGGCTGGCCGCGCTTTGCACCCGCCGATCTCGGGAAAACCGTGGACCTCGTCAACGCCTTTGTCGCCGCCGCAGGCCGGCCGGTGACCTGGGTCCATATTCCGCTGCTGGATGATTCGAGCG
>CAMBSA010000406.1 GCA_945869935.1 Bordetella parapertussis
AACTGTACGAAGAAGGCGCGGCGGGGGAGCCGAAGTGGATCGAGATGGTGATCCACTGCCATATCGGCGCACGGCCCGGGCTTACGCGCGCGATCCGCGGCGCGATCCAGTATGCGAAAAAGCATCCGAAGGTCTGGTTCGCGCGCCGGGGCGACATCGCGAAGCACGTGATGGAGCGCTTCGAGAAGTCGAAAAGCAAAGCTAGTTAGGGAAGCTCTGATCAAGTCGCAATTGTGTAACGAATCGAACAGAGCGTCCCTCTGGAGTGGGGGATATACAAGGGGGCGATGCCCCCGTGTTCAGATATTCCTTAGGGCTGCGTCTTCCCTACAGGCGCAGCTTCGGATCGAGGTAGTCGCGCAGCCAGTCCCCGAGCAGGTTCACGCCAATCACCGTGAGCGAGATTGCCAGGCCGGGAATCGTCACCAGCCACCACGCGACCGCGAGGTAGGTGCGGCCGTCGGCGAGCATGCCGCCCCAGGACGGCACTGAAGGCGGCACGCTCAGGCCGAGAAAACTCAGCGCCGCTTCGGCAACGATAGTCTGCGCCACCGAGAAGGTCGCGATCACGATCACCGGCGCGAACACATTGGGCAGCACATGCCGCGCGATGATGCGCGCGTTGCTCATGCCTATCGTGCGCGCCGCGAGCACGTATTCCTGTTCCTTCACCGAGAGCACGCTGCTTCGCACCACCCGCGCGTAAGTCACCCACTGCGTGCCCGAGAGCACGAGGATGATGTTCAGCAGGCTGCTGCCGACAATCGCGAGTATCGCCATCGCGACCAGGATGTAGGGAAGCGCGAGCTGCACGTCCGACAGCCGCATGATCGCGTCGTCGGTGCGGCCGCCGAAGTAACCCGCGACGAGTCCGAGCAGCACGCCCAGCGTGCCGGCAAGCAGCGAGGCGCTCAGCCCGACCACAAGGGAAATGCGCGATCCGTACACCAGGCGGCTCAACATGTCGCGACCGAGGTGGTCGGTACCGAGCAGGTGAAAGGCACCCTCGGGCGATGACGCGAAGGGCGGGAGCATCCGGTCGGCAAGGCTCTGCAGCGAAGGGTCGTAGGGCGCGAGCAGGGGCGATGCGATCGCGCACACAAGAATCACGATCACCACCAGCACACCGCACAGCGCCTTGCGGCTCGACATCAGTGCCCGGAAGAATTCGCTTCCCCGCCGCGACGTGGAGGATGCCTGCAGGACTTCCGCCTGGACGCTCATGACGCACCTGTGGATTTTCGGCCCAGCGTGATCCTCGGATCGAGCTTCGGGTAGAGCAGATCGACCGCGAGGTTGATCAGCACAAAACCCAGCGCGGTGATGATGATCACCGCCTGCACCACCGGGTAGTCGCGGCCGTTGATGGCCTGCACCGCAAGCAGGCCGACGCCCGGCCAGGAGAACACCGATTCGGTCACCACCGCGCCGCCAAGCAGGCTGCCGAGTTCTAGTCCGACGATGGTGACGATGGGCAGCAGCGCGTTCTTCAGTGCGTGCTTGTTGATCACCCGCCATTCCGGCAGGCCCTTGGCGCGGGCGGTCCGGATGTAGTCCTCGTTGAGCACTTCGAGCATGCAGGAGCGCACCAGGCGCGCATTGCGGCCGGCGAGGGCCAGCCCGAGGCTGAGCGCAGGAAGGATCAGGTACTGCCAGCCCTGTCGTCCAGAGGTCGGGAGCCAGCCGAGGTCGACCGCGAACACCAGGATCAGCATCAACCCGAGCCAGAACCCCGGAATCGATTGGCCGAGCAGCGCGAAGACCATCGAGAAAGTGTCGACCTTGCTGTCCTTGCGCACAGCCGATATCACGCCGATCGGCACCGCTATCAGAAGCGACAGCATAAGCGAGGCGACGGCGAGCTCGATGGTGGCGGGAAGCTTCTCCAGCACCACGTTCAGCGCAGGTTCCTGGAATCGCCATGACATGCCGAAGTCACCCAGGGCGAGCTTGCCGGCGAAGTTCGCGAACTGCACCAGAAAAGGTTGATCGAATCCCATCTGTTTGCTGAAGGCGGCGATTTCCTCGCGGCTTGCATCCGGCGGCATCAGCAGCAGCACCGGGTCGCCGCTCAGGAACATCATCGAGAAGACGAGAAATACCGCGACCGCCACCACGAGGATCGCCTGAAGCAGACGGCGTGCGATGTAGGCAAGCAGAGTCTTATCTCCGGCGCCGCGGACGTATCACTCGCAATTCGAGTCTCCGGAGCCCTACTTCTTTGCCTTCTTCCTGTCGGCTTCGATCTTTCTTTTCACCTCGGCCTCGATGCGTTTCATCATCGCCGCATCCGGGTCCTGCCACTTGCCGCCGCCTGCCCGCGCCATGAAGGCCGCAGCGCGTGCGAATTCCTCGAGCGAGAGATCGTCCCGGCCGCCCTTGGCCGGCATGCCGCGCACGCCGACCCAGCCGTGCGCGGTGGGCACCACCTGCCCTTCCTTCAGCAGCGGTGCCCACTTTTTCCTGTCGCCTAGTTTCGGCGCGTTGGCCACGCCTTCGGCGTGACACGCGAAACACACCTGTTTGTAGACTTCTTCGCCGGATTTCAGCGGCTGCGCCGATGCGGACAGGGCGACGAGGAAAGACGATGCAATCGTGAGGGGGAGGCGGACCATCGAGGAGCTCCGTGTGTGCGAAATGGTGAAATCTGGGATTCAGGCAAGACTACCAAAAGGCCAAGCGGCAGGGGGGCGGATTTCGCTGCAGCCGTGCACGGTCAGGCCGTCCGCGGTGCATAATCTGCACAGGAAAGCGGAGAACGAAACATGAACCTGATCGACTGGTCCCCCGAGTTTGAACTCGGTGAGGAAACGATGGATGCGACGCACCGCGAGTTCGTCGAACTGCTCAATGCGGTCGGCGCGGCGCCGGACGAGGAACTTCTCCCGCGGCTGGACGCCTTTCTCGAACATACCGAAGCGCATTTCGGCGACGAGAACCGGCGCATGGCGGAAGTGAAGTTTCCGCCATCGCACTGCCATACCAACGAACACGAGAACGTGCTGCTGATTGTCCGCGACGTTCGCGGACGGGTGGAAGGCGGTGACTTCGAAGTGGGGCGCGTGCTCGCCACGGCGGTGGCCGACTGGTTCCGCCAGCACGCCGCCACCATGGACACGATGCTCGCCTGGTACCTGCGCACCGGTGGCGAGGTCGGCGGTTGCTCGCACGGCGATGCCTGCGGGCACGATCACGAGGCGGAGGCGAAGCAAGGCGAATTAACCGCAGATGCACGCGGATAAACGCCGATAACAAGCAAGCCTGGACCCCTGACGCAGGGGTGCGCGAGGGAAATACCCCTCGAATTGTCGAGGCGTCCCTTAGTGCAACCGTCCCCGGGTTGGACTTTTATCCGCGTTCATCAGCGTTTGTCTGCGGTTCCTCCGC
>CAMBSA010000407.1 GCA_945869935.1 Bordetella parapertussis
GGAGAAAAAGCTCGCGGACTATGTGCAGCTGCCGCGAGCGCTGCTTTTTTCCACCGGCTATCAGGCGAACATCGGTGCGATCACCGCGCTTGTCGGGCGCGAGTCGGCGGTGTTTTCGGACAAGCTCAACCACGCCTCGCTGATCGACGGTGTTCGCCTGTCGCGTGCGGAGGCGGTGCGCTATCCGCACGGCGACACCGCTTTTCTTGAACAGGCGCTCGCGAAGTCCACCGCGCGGCACAGGATGATCGTCACCGACAGCGTGTTCAGCATGGACGGCGACATCGCGCCGCTGCCCGCGCTGCTCGACCTCGCGGAACGCTATGACGCGATGCTGATGGTGGACGATGCCCACGGCTTCGGCGTGCTCGGCCCGCAGGGCCGCGGGGCTCTAGCGCACTTCGGCCTGCGATCGCCGCGCATCGTCTACGTGGGCACGCTCGGCAAGGCGGCGGGCGTGTCGGGTGCCTTCGTTGCGGGTGCGCCGGAGGTGGTGGAGACCGTGCTGCAGCGCGCCCGCACCTACATCTTCACCACCGCCAGCCCGCCGCATCTCGCCACCGCGCTCGAAGCAAGCCTCGAACTGATGCAGGCGGAGGACTGGCGCCGCGAGCGGCTGCGCGACCTGGTCACGAATTTGCGTAACGGGCTGCGCACCGGACTGCGTGGCTCGAATCTTCAGCCCTCCGACACACCGGTTCAGGCGCTGGTGGTGGGCGGCAACTCTGAAGCGCTCGCGCTGAGCGATGCGATCCGTGACCGCGGCATTCTCGTTCCCGCGATCCGCCCGCCCACCGTGCCCGAAGGCACTGCGCGACTGCGGATTTCGCTTTCAGCTGCACACGAACTTGCGGACGTGGCGCGTCTTGTCGACGCTCTTCATGCCGCCCTGCCCGAAACTCCGAAACTTGCCACCGGAACCTGAGATGACCCGCGGCTACTTCGTCACCGGCACCGATACCGGCGTGGGAAAGACCGTCATTGCCTGCGCGCTGATGCACGCCTTCGCCGCCACCGGCCGCTCGGTGGTGGGCATGAAACCGGTGGCAGCCGGTCGCGAGAACGGCGTGCTCGAGGACGTTGAGGCGCTGCTTCGCGCAAGCGACGTGGAAGCGCCGATGAACCTGATCAATCCCTATTCGTTCGATCCGCCGATCGCGCCCCATGTGGCGGCCGCCCTCGAGGGCGTGAAGATCGACATGGAAGTCATCGCGCGTGCCTGCGACGAGCTCACCCGGCTGGCGGACGTCGTGATCGTCGAAGGCGCAGGCGGCTTCATGATCCCGCTTAACGCCACACGCACCAGCGCCGACCTTGCGCAGGCGCTCAACCTGCCGGTGGTGCTGGTGGTGGGCATGCGGCTCGGATGCCTCAATCACGCACTGCTCACGCGCGAAGCCATCGAGGCGCGCGGGCTGCAATGTGCCGGCTGGGTGGCCAACTGCATCGAGCCCGCGATGCCGCATCTGGAAGCCAACCTTCGCACACTCGATGACCGGCTCAACTGCCCGCGCCTTGGCCTTGTGCCCTACAGCCCGAAGCCCGACCCGCACAATGTCGCGCAGCTGCTGGTGCTCGACCGCATGACCGAAACCTCAGGGTGAGCAGCAAGGCATGAGCGACAACGCCAACAAGGCGCTGCTCGAGCGCAGCCTCGCCGCGGTATGGCATCCCTGCACGCAGATGAAGCACCACGAGCAGATGCCGCTTGTGCCGGTGAGCCGTGCCGAAGGCGTGTGGCTGTACGACTTCGAAGGCAGGCGGATGCTCGATGGCGTGAGTTCCTGGTGGGTGAACCTGCTCGGCCACGCCAATCCGCGCATCGTCGCGGCGCTGAAAACACAGCTCGATACGCTGGAACACGTGATGCTCGCCGGCTTCACCCACGAGCCGGTGGTGGAACTCTCCGAACGGCTGGCAAAGCTCGCGCCCGGCAGGCTCGGGCATTGCTTCTATGGCTCCGACGGCGCATCCGCGATCGAGATCGCGCTGAAGATGAGTTTTCACTACTGGCAGAACTCGGGCAAGCCGAGGAAGAACCGCTTCGTGACACTCGCCAACGGCTATCACGGCGAGACGATTGGCGCGCTTTCGGTGACCGACGTGCCGCTGTTTCGCACCACCTACGAGACCCTGCTGCGCAAGAGCACGCAGGTGCCCTCGCCCGACGGGCGCCTCGCCGAACCCGGCGAATCACCAGCCGACTACGCGCGGCGCTGCGCGCGGGTGCTGGAAGCGCATCTGGAACAGCACGCCGGCGACACCGCCGCGCTGATCCTCGAACCGCTGGTGCAGTGCGCGGGTGGCATGGCGATGCACGACGCGGAATACCTGCGCCGCGCACGCGCGCTATGCGACCGCTTCGAGGTGCACCTGATCGCCGACGAGATCGCGGTCGGCTTCGGCCGCACCGGAACGCTGTTTGCCTGCGAGCAGGCGAAGATCGCGCCGGATTTTCTTTGCCTCTCCAAGGGACTCACCGGCGGCTACCTGCCGCTCTCGGTGGTGATGACCACCGACACGGTGTACGCCGCCTTCTACGACGACCGACTCGCCCGCGGCTTCCTGCATTCGCACTCCTATACCGGTAACCCGCTTGCCTGCCGGGCGGCGCTCGCGGTGCTGGACATACTCGAACAGGACCAGGTGATCGCCGCCAACCGCCGCCTCGCCGCGCGCATCAACAGACGCTGCGAAGCGCTGCGTCACCATCCGCAGGTGAAACACTTTCGCAACACCGGGATGATCTGGGCCTTCGACGTCGCCGACGCCGCGCCGGGCTTCGCGCAGGACTTCTACCGTCGCGCGATCGAGGCCGGCGTGCTGCTGCGCCCGCTCGGCAACACCGTGTACTGGATGCCGCCGTATGTCATCGACGACGAAGGCGTCGACCTGCTGGTGGGTACGGTGGAGAAGATTCTCCCCGCATGAATTGCGCACTTTTCAGTTTTTATAACCAGTATCGGCGCTGCAAGTAAGGTAATTCGGTTGCTAGTTTTCACAACATCCATCCCCACCCCGGGCGATCGAGGAGAAACGGCCTTTGCGCCACCGTGCCCGCCCGATCCGGCGCGGTTTTCTTCGGTTTTTCCGAAGATGAGTTAAATTATTTACGATTTGCACGATGCATCTACCCTTTCTAGACTTCGTTCACACATAACGACAAGGAGAGACATCATGCTTCGCACCTACCCCAGGAACAGCCCGGAGGCGATCGGACGGATCGCCGCGATGGCGATGATCACCGACGCCAAGGTGGACGCCCGCGAGATCCGCGCGCTCGACGAAAGCGACGCCTGGACGACGATGGGCCTGGACCGGCAGCGCTTCGCGGTGGTCGCGCGGGACTACCTGCGTGACCTGACCGAGTCGTCCT
>CAMBSA010000408.1 GCA_945869935.1 Bordetella parapertussis
TGAATCGACATCCGGAACTTACCTCCTTGACCCCTGCGACTCGGAGGCCTAGAGTCGTCTTGTCATTACAGGACGCAAGAGGCGGGAGTATTCGGTGAAGCGAAGACAACTGCTCAATGCAATCGGTGCCGGTTCGCTATTCGCCTATCTGCCTCGCTTGGCGATTGCCCAGAACCGTCCCCTTCGAATTGGCTTTCTCGCCACCCGGACAAAGCCCACTGCCTGGAATGCCGACTACTACGGCGGGTTTTTTCGCGGAATGCGGGATCTTCATTACGTCGAAGGCAAGGATTTCGCAATGCAGTGGCGATTCGCCGACGGAGACTCCGAACGCCTGCCCGAACTGGCCAACGATCTGGTTCGGAGCAAGGTCGACATCATCGTGACGGGCGGCACACTTGCCATTCGAGCGGCCAGTGAGGCGACAAAAACCATCCCCATAGTCATGGGAAATTCAAATGATCCGGTAGGTACAGGGCTCATCGCCAGCCTGAACCGTCCGGGAGGCAACATCACAGGGCTTGCCAATACCAATACCGGACTAAGCCCGACGCATCTGAGCCTGATGCAGGAGGTCGTACCAGGATTGAGCCGGGTCGCCGTCCTTTTGAACCCGAAGAACAAAAACTACACGCCCATACTCAAAAGCATGCACGACACCGCCGTAAAGATGCACCTCAAGATTATCCGGCTCGAGGCAAAGAGTCCGCGAGAGATCGATGGCGCGTTCGCCGCAATGGACCGCGCCGAGGCTCAGGCAGTGATCACCGCCTTCGATGCACTCTATGTCCAACAACGACATCAGATCGGCGCACTGGCGCTCAAGTACCGCCTGCCCTCCCTGTTCCCGGTGCGCCAGCAGGTAGAGGCCGGTGGCCTGATGAGCTACGGACAAAATTATGGAAAGCTCTACCGGCGTGCCTCGGTCTACGTCGACAAGATCCTGAAAGGCGCCAGCCCGGCCGATCTTCCTGTCGAGCAGGCTACAAAGTTCGAACTGGTTATCAACAACCGGATCGCGAGGGCGCTCGCGCTCGATATCCCGGCATCCGTCAGGCAGCGCGCAGACAAATTTATCGGGTAATGCAAGCATCGGCTCACGTCGACGACGGTCTCGCTTACCCGCACACCTCGAACCCCTCACTATGGAAACAACATGCTTGAGCTCTACCACAACAACATATCCGTTTGCGCGCAGAAGGTCCGGATTGCGCTCGCCGAAAAAGGCATTCCCTGGGTGGGTCATCACCTCGAATTCGCCAGAGGGGACCAGGTCACCCCGCAATACCTGAAGATCAATCCGCGCGGACTCGTACCCACGCTGGTTCATGACGGGCAGATCATTATCGAGTCGACGGTCATCGATGAGTATATTGACGAGGTGTTTCCCGAACCACCTCTCAAGCCCTCGGACCCGGTCGAGCGGGCGCACATGCGCCTCTGGAGCAAACTGTGCGACGAGGGGCTCCATACCGCCTGCGCATCGATCAGCTTCGCTGCCGCATTCGCGCGCCAACTTGCGCACGGCAAAACACCGGAAGAACTGGAAGCACGTCTCGCCGCCATGCCCGACCCGGCCCGTCGCGATCGCCAGCGCCAGATCATCCTGCACGGATTCGACGTCCCGTTCGTGCGGGAGCACGTGAAGCTTTACGACAAGGCAATCGGCGACATGGAAGCCACGCTGTCAAAATCCGACTGGCTGGCGGGCAGTTCGTTCTCGCTTGCCGATATCTCGCTGATTCCGTATATCGAGCGCATGAACCGGCTGGGGCTCGAGGGCATGTGGGCAAAGCGTCAGCGTGTCGCGGAGTGGTTCGGAAGAATGATGGCGCGCCCGAGTTTTTCGGCTATCTCCGACTTCGACCCGGTGGATTACGATGACCGGGTCAAGGAAAAGGAAAATCACTGGCCCAAGGTAAAGAGCATCATCGAGTCCTGACCCTGAGCCGCGTTACAAGAACTGTCGCATCAATAAATGGCAACCACCATAGAGGACCGCATGAAATTGATACTCGCAGTATTTTCCGCCGTGCTGATCGGCGTGTTCAGCTCGCCATTTGCAGTCGCAGCCGATGCGAGGGCCGATACGAAAAAGACAGCTCCGTCGGCGGAAAACAAATCGACGGAAAAGCTCGATATAAACTCTGCCGACGAAAAAGCCCTGATGACCCTGGACGGCATCGGCGACGCCCGGGCCGCAGCGATCATCAAGGGCCGCCCCTACAGGGGCAAGGATGACCTTGTGAGCAAGAAAATTCTGCCTGCACCGGTCTACGAAAAAATCAAGGATCGGATCATCGCCAAGCAAGATGCCAAGAAGAAATAGGTGATTTCCGAAAAGTCCAATTGGAGGAGCGATTTCGTGGATGTACACAAGATTCCGGAGCTTGCCTGCTTTCAGCGATTCGTACCGGCGATGCGGGAATTATGGAAGCTCGACCTGAGCGAGGACGAGCGTTGGAAGCGTGTGGGCGGCCTGCTACCCATGCTTCTTGACGATCCGGAACTTCGCGCACATGCAGCCACCTGGGACCTGACCCTCGGTCCTGACGACAAGTACACGAACCTGCTTTTCTACGAAGACCCTGACTACGGATTTGTCATCAACGGGCTCGTCAAGGGGCCCTCAGGCGTGACTCCTGTGCATGACCACGCCCACACCTGGACCGCGTACAGCGTCATCTACGGATCCGAGGATGTCATCCGCATGCAACTCGATCACGAAGCCCCCGCCGGCAAGATCGCGAAGATGCGCGAGACAGGCCACTACACCGTCAAACCCGGTTTTGTCGACGTTGTTCCCCCAAGACTTCTGCACATGGAGAGGGTCGGCGATGCCAAAACTGCCGCGATTATCGTAAGAAGCGCGCGCGTTGGCGGGTTCGATCAGCGGATGTGGAACAACCGCACGCACGAGCACTTCATTGACAAGGGGCCTCGGCAGGTTCCTTTCGAGCTGGGCGCCTGACACGCACTTCGGTCGGGCGCGAATTAACGCCCCAGACCTGTTGAATGAATCGGCGCCCCCATGCTCAGCTATCGCCATGCGTTTCATGCAGGCAACCACGCCGATGTGCTCAAGCACATCGTTCTGGTCCACCTGCTCAGCTACCTCGCTCAAAAAGACAAACCGGTCTGGTACGTCGATACGCACGCCGGTGCCGCAATCCACTCCCTCGACTCCGCCTACGCTTTGAAGAATTCGGAATTCGAAAGCGGCATCGCAAGGCTATGGAACGTTCCCGATGTCCCCGCCGAGGCGGCCGAATATCTTGCGTTTGTCCGCTCGCTGAATCCCGACGGCATCTTGCGCAACTATCCCGGCTCCGCATTTATCGCCGCACGCAGGCTCAGGGAGAAAGA
>CAMBSA010000409.1 GCA_945869935.1 Bordetella parapertussis
GCCGCACCCGATCGGCCTCCGGAATCGCCAATCCCTGCACGAACTTACGCAACGCGTCGCGATCGATGCCCTTGCCCCGCGTGAGCGCCTTTAACTGTTCGTAGGCACCCGGTACCCCGTGACGCCGCATGACGGTCTGGATCGCCTCGGCAAGCACTTCCCAGTTCGCATCGAGATCGGCGGCGAGGCGGCCCGCTTCGACCTCGAGTTTTCCGAGTCCGCGAAGGCAGGACTTCCAGGCGAGAATCGAATGCCCGAACGCCGCGCCCACATTGCGAAGCGCGGTGGAGTCCGACAGGTCGCGCTGCCAGCGCGACACCGGCAATTTGTCCGAAAGGTGGCGCAACAGGGCGTTCGCGACGCCAACGTTTCCCTCTGAGTTCTCGAAATCGATCGGATTGACCTTGTGCGGCATCGTTGACGAACCGACCTCGCCCGCCTTCAGACTCTGGCGGAAATAGCCGACCGACACATAGCCCCAGATATCGCGGTCCAGATCGAGCAGGATCGTGTTGGCACGGGCAAGCGCATCGAAGACCTCCGCCAATCCGTCGTGCGGCTCGATCTGTATCGTGTAGGGATTGAATTCCAGCCCCATCCCCTCGACGAAGCCACGCGAGAACCCCTCCCAGTCAAACGCGGGAAACGCTGCCAGATGCGCATTGAAGTTTCCGGTCGCCCCGTTGATCTTGCCCGGCATGCGAACTGCCGCGACCCGCTCGCGCGCGCGCCGCATGCGGTGCACCACGTTGGCCAGTTCCTTGCCTAGCGTGGTCGGTGTCGCAGGCTGGCCGTGGGTGCGCGCGAGCATAGGCACACCTGCATTTGCATGCGCCATATCACGGAGTTTCCCGATCACCGCATCGATCGCGGGCAACACCGCCTTGGCGCGCGCCTCCTCGACCGCAAGCGCGTAGGCGAGGTTGTTGATGTCCTCCGAGGTGCAGGCGAAGTGGATAAACTCCGCCGAGGCTGCGATATCCGCACGATCTTTCGCGCGTTCCTTGATCCAGTATTCGATCGCCTTGACGTCGTGATTGGTCTCGGCTTCGATCGCCTTCACGCGCTCGCCGTCGGCGTCACTGAATTGGGTGACGAGCGAGCGCAGGAACGCACTCGCCTCGGGGGAAAACGGCGGGATTTCGGCCAGTTCGACGGCGGCTGCAAGCGCGATCAGCCATTCCACTTCCACCCTCAGACGGTAGCGGATCAGGGAGGATTCCGTGAAGTACGGACGAAGGTCGTTCAACTGACCCGCATAGCGCCCGTCGAGAGGAGAAATCGCCGTGAGCGGAGTAATCGGCATGGGCGCCTGTTTGAAGACAACTGACATGGAAACAACGCGCTGAATTTTATCACGCACAGGTATGCCGTCGTTACGCCGCGCCAGTGCGCGGCAGGTTCGTTCCGCGTCCGTGCCCGCGCAATCGAACGCTGACTTCGGATCAGGGACTGGTTCGAGCGGGACGTGTCTGGACAACCGGTGAATCAACAACACACCTGATAAGCATGCGCTTATGCAGGTCCGGCTCGAATACCCCTGCGAATGCCATGCGAAGGGTGCGCCACCGTACTATTTATTACCCGCCGCAAATGAAATAATTCAGCATTTCCGTGTGTTAACTCCGCGCAAGCAACGGCGAGTCACCGGGTCAAGCGTCAGGAAGGCCCCGAACGGCCATTCACCCCGATCAAGCAATTCATCACTCGCCAGGAGCAAGGCTTGGAACAATTCCTCAATCATCCGGCAGTACAGGCAGGCGTTGCACCCTTTGTCGCCGCGTTTGTTGTCGCGCTTGTATTGCACCGCCTGCGGCTGGGCGGCCTTGCGGTCATCGCCGCATTCGCCACCGCCGTCTGGCTGATCAGCGATTTCAACTTCTCCCCGCTCACCGCAACGCGCAAGATCATTCTCCTCGGCCTCGGCTGCACGGCGGTCGGCCTGCTGCTCGATTTTGCCTTCCGGCCGACGCGCCTGGGTGCTGCCCTGCTCGCGCTCGCAGGCGGTCTTGCCGCCCTCTGGGTCTTCTACCCGGTCCTCAGCCAGAAGGAACTCTCGCAGGCGGCTCTGCCAGGCACGGTGGCGATCCTCCTGTCGGGCTGGATGGTCGGCTCCATGCAGTCGTTGCTCGGTGAACGTCCGGTACAGTCCGCCGCGGCAGGATTGATGCTGGGGCTTGGTGCGGGCGCGCTTGCCATCCTGGGGGCATCGGCTTCCTATGGCCAGTACGGTATTGCCTTGGGCGCCGGCGCAGGTGCGTTCCTGCTCGTGCTCATGATCACCGGCAAGGCACATTTCTCCGGGGCAGTGTTCGCGCTTCCGGTCGCCCTCGTCGCCAGCCTCCTTCTCTCGGGCACGATGATTCTTGCGCAACTGCCCTGGTTTGCCGCCGCCGTCCTCGCACTGGTACCGCTCGCGGTACGCCTGCCCGGCCCGGACCGCTCGCCGGTCTGGCTGCAAGCCTTCGTGTATTCGCTTTACGCCGCAGTGATAGCCATCGCTGCGGCCGCTGTTGCCTGGTTCGCCTCCCGGGGCTGAGCAGGCCGATTCCGCTGTCCCACCCAAACATTCTTGAAGGAACAACTGCATGAGCAAATTGGGAGCCGCTGTTGTCGCTGCGCTGTTGCCGTTTTCGGCATTCGCCGCACCGGAAAGCTATACATTCGATCCGTACCACACGTATCCCCAGTTCGAGGTGGATCATCTCGGGTTCTCCAAGATGCGCGGCCGCTTCGACCGCACCACCGGCAAGATGGTGCTCGACCGGGCCGCCAGGACCGGGTCGATTGATCTCGTCGTGCAGACCGCATCGATCTCCACCGGCGACAACGACAAGGGCAGCCGCCCGCGTGCCCGCGACGAACACCTGCGCTCGCCGGATTTCTTCAACGTGGCCGAGTTCCCCACGATGACCATCAAGAGCACCAAGGTGACGTTCAAGGGCGACAACCCCGACACGATCGACACCAACGTCACCCTGCTGGGCGTTACCAAGCCGATGAGCCTGCACGTCGACTTCTGGAAATGCGGCCCGCACCCCGGGAACAAGCGCGAGATGTGCGGCGGCAATGCCACCGGCACCATCAAGCGCACCGACTTCGGCATGAAGTTCGGCGTCCCCGGAGTCGGCGACGAGCTGAAGATCTGGGTCGAGTTCGAAGCTTTCAAAGACTAGACCCGAGTCGACTTGACTGTGCGTCAAGTCTGCTCCGTAGTTGCTTTCGCGTAACAGTCACTGCCAAGCTTGGTGAAAGCGCCCGCTCTCTGCGGGCGTTTTCCTTTTCACCCTACTGGATTATCCCGCCCCCGAGGCACACCTCATCGCGGTATATCACCACCGACTGCCCGGGCGTCACCGCCCA
>CAMBSA010000410.1 GCA_945869935.1 Bordetella parapertussis
CACACCCCGACGCGTTATCGGCACCGGTGTGGAGCACGGCGCAGCCCCGCCGCCTCCCTGCGATAATGAAGTATGCGCTGCGCAGGCAATCCGCCTGCGCAAGCTTGCATTCCACGCTTTTCAATCTCGAACAGGAGAAACACATGGCCGAACCGACCATCGCCCAAAAAGCCCCCTACGGAACCCCGGTGGAAGCCGGAAAGACCTACCACTGGTGCGCCTGCGGCAAGAGCGCCAAGCAGCCGTTCTGCGACGGCTCGCACAAGGGCTCGGAATTCGCCCCGGTCGCCTACACCGCCGACAAGACCGGCGACGTGTGGTTCTGCGGCTGCAAGGCAAGCAAGAAGAGCCCGATGTGCGACGGCAGCCACAAGGCGCTCTGATCGCGCATGGCACGGTATCACCCGCGCAGCGGCGCATTCTAATGCGCCGCTGCCAAGGCAGCTCCAGGAATACCGCACGTCTCTCGCCTGTTCCTCGCCTGTCCTCGCTTGTCCAGCCATTCACTGAGTCCGCACAATGACTGCAGCCGCTCCAACGCCCGCCCGAAAACTGCCGCCCGAAGCGCTTTGCCGCCGATGCGACCCGGCACAGTTCAGCTTCACCAGCACGCAGGAGCTCGAGGACATCCCCGGCGTGTTCGCCCAGGAGCGCGCCACCGAATCGATACGCTTTGGCATCGGCATGGCGCGCGAGGGCTACAACCTCTTCGTGATGGGACCGGAAGGCATCGGCCGCCACACCATCGTGCGCCTGTACCTTGAGGAACAGGCGAAGAAGCGCCCCGTTCCCTCCGACTGGTGCTACCTGTTCAATTTCAAGCTGCCGCACAAGCCGCGTGCGCTGCGCCTGCCCGCCGGAACCGCGCGGCCTTTCCGGGACAACATGGCGCGGCTGGTGGAAGACCTTCGCGCCGCGATCCCGGCGGCCTTTGAGTCCGACGAGTACCGCGCCCACCGTCAGGAAATCGATACCGAATTCAGCGAGCGCCAGGAAGAGGCCATCGGCAAGGTCGGCCGGCATGCGGAATCGCAGAACATCGCCCTGCTTCGCACCCCGAGCGGCTTCGGTTTTGCGCCAACCGTGGACGGCACGGTCATGCCGCCGGCCGATTTCGCAAAACTGCCGCCGGAGGAACAGAAGCGGCTGGAGGCCGTCATCGGTGTGCTGCAGGAAGAACTTGCCGCGGCGATCCGCGATTTCCCGAAGTGGCGCAACGAAGCGCAGCGCAAGCTGCGCGACCTGAACCGGCTGGTCACGAACGCCGCGGTCACCAGCCTGATCGACGAACTCAAGGTGAAGCACGCCGCAATCACCGAAATTCCGACCTATCTCGATGAAGTCCGGAACGATGTCCTCGACCATGCGGAGGTCTTCCAGCAACCGCGCGAGGCCGAGGCGCGAAATCCGCTCGCCGGAATGATGCCGGATGACGGCGAAACTCAATTCCGCCGCTACCAGGTAAACCTGCTGATCGACCACGGTGACACCATCGGCGCGCCTATCGTGTACGAGGACAACCCGACCCATGACGTATTGGTCGGACGCACCGAGCATGTCGCGCAGATGGGCACGCTGATGACCGACTTCACGCTCATCAAGGCAGGTGCCCTGCACCGCGCCAACGGCGGCTACCTGATCCTCGACGCGGCACGCGTACTCACCCAGCCGCTCGCCTGGGACACGCTCAAGCGCGCGCTGCGTGCGCGAGAGATACGCACCGAATCGTTCGGCCAGGCGCTGAGCCTCATTACCACCGTCACTATCGAACCCGAGGCGATTCCGCTGGATGTGAAACTGGTGCTGGTGGGCGAACGCACCCTCTACTACCTGCTGCACGAGTACGACCCGGAGTTCAGCGAACTGTTCAAGGTCGGCGCCGATTTCGAGGATGACATGCACCGCGAGCCAGGCTCCGATGCGCTCTACGCGCGCATGATCGCCACGCTCGCTCGCAAGGAAAAACTCCTGCCGCTCGCCCCCGACGCGGTGGCGCGCGTGATCGAGCACGCGGCGCGCGAGGCCGGCGACGGCGAAAAACTGTCGCTGCGGCTTCGCGACCTGTCGGACCTGCTGCGCGAGTCGGACTTCTGGGCGCGCGATGTGCAATCCGCCCGCGATCCGGACCGCGTCACCGCCCCAGACGTCGAGCGCGCGATCGAGGCGCGCGCTAAGCGCGCCGGCCGCATCCACGATCGCCAGCTCGAAGCCATCGTGCACGGCACCCTGCTGATCGATACGGTCGGATCCCGCGTGGGCCAGGCCAACGGCCTCGCGGTGATGGAACTCGGCGGCCATCTGTTCGGCATGCCTCACCGGATCACCTCGCGGGTGCGCACCGGCGGCGGTCGTCTGATCGACATCGAGCGCGAAGTCGCCCTCGGCGGGCCGCTGCATTCCAAGGGCGTGCTGATCCTCTCGGGCTATCTCTCCGGCCATTACGCGATCAAGACGCCACTCGCGCTCACCGCGAGTCTCGTCTTCGAGCAAAGCTACGGCGGCGTGGACGGCGACAGCGCTTCGATGGTGGAACTCGTCACACTGCTCTCGGCCATCGGCGACCTGCCACTCCACCAGGGCATCGCGATGACCGGCTCCATCAACCAGCAGGGCGACATGCAGGCGATCGGCGGGGTGAACGAAAAGATCGAGGGATTCTTCCGGGTATGCAAGGCGCGCGGGCTAGACGGCAGCCAGGGCGTGATCATCCCCGCCGCCAACGAGCGCCACCTGATGCTCAAGGCCGAAGTGGTCTCGGCGGTAGCCGAGGGCAAGTTCTCCATCTACACCGTGACGACGGTGGACGAGGCACTGTTCATCCTTTGCGGACTGCCCGCGGGCGAACGTGACGCGCTCGGCGACTTCCCGGCGGGCACCGCAAACCACCGGATCGAGGAGCGGCTGATCGAACTGTCTCTCGCTGCCCATTTTCCGGTCGCCGAACCGAGGCACCGACCGCTCCCGAGGCACCCGCGCAGAGTCGAATAAAATCAGCGAATGAAAAGCAACGGGCGCGCGCCCCTGAGCTGCAAGGGAGCACGCCCGCCTGTCGCTTGACCGGATGAATCCGGACAGATGTTCAGCATGGGACCGATCAGCGCTTCGGAACTCCGATCACCAGCGGACGCACCGGCGAACCCGATCCGCCCTTCTCGCGCAGGGGCAGGATCATGGTGCAGGAGGTGTACACCTTGTCCTTCGCCATCTCGCCGAGATTCGCATTCTCGATGTGATGGATACCCGCCTGCGTGATCAACTGGTGATGCACCGCGAATGGCTGGCCCGGTGGCGTGCCTTCGGCCGGCCCCGCCTTGCCCTGCAGATGGCCTTCGTTCACCGAGTCCACGAACGGCGTATCGAG
>CAMBSA010000411.1 GCA_945869935.1 Bordetella parapertussis
AATGCGGCGGTGTTTCTCGCGTCGCAGGCGTCGGGTTACATCACGGGGCAGACGCTGGTCGTTGACGGTGGATGGATCCTGCAATGAGCGCGCGGCGTATCGCTGCCTAGCCTGGTTACCGGCACGCATCGCGCATTTTCAGATCCCGCGGAGGTATCGAAATCATGACCTCATCGCTTACCAGTTGCTGATCATCCCCGTTCTGGCACTGGCTTCATCCCAAATTTTCCATTAGGCATTGGGGCTAATGGGAAATTTGGGTTGAAATGCGACCCGTACAGGTACACCGCAGGCTTTCCGGTGCCGCCGAACAAGGTGTCGTATTCGCTTTGCACCGCCTGGTCGCTGATCGACCGGGCAACGCCCACCAATGCGCGCCAAGGCTTCTCCAGGAAAGCGCCGGCCGCAGGCGCTTTGGTGGCGGCAACGCGCAGCTGCTCCATCAAGCCGGTCGTAGGCGACGCATAGAAGAGCGCAGACAACAGTCCATAGATTTCAGCGCGCGCGGTCTCTTCGTCGGGTGCGCTGCTTTGGGCTGTCCGGGGCGCTATCCGTATCCGTGCGATGCTACACTCGGTATGATAGAACGAGACCGCGCGCGAGCGCGAAAACTAAATCTTCCACCCCGATCAGATTCGCAGGAAGGAGTTGTTTATGGCGGCACTTGCGACAGCAACCGTCCCAACCGAAAAGGTTCGTGCCGGCATGGCCCCGGAAGAATGGCAACTTCGCGTCGACCTCGCGGCCGCATACAGGCTCGCTGCCATGTACGGTTGGACTGACCTCAACAACACGCATTTCTCGGCACGGGTGCCTGGGTGCGAACACCATTTCCTGCTGAACCCGTTCGGCATGCTGTTCGATGAGATCACGGCGTCCTCGCTGATCAAGGTGGATCAAGCCGGCAATGTCCTCGGTGACGGCGACTATCCCGCGAATCCGGCAGGGTTCATCATTCATGGTGCGATCCACATGGCGGTGCCACGCGCCCAGTGCATCATTCACACCCACAGCCGCTTCGGTACGGCGGTGGCGATGCAAAAGCAAGGGCTGCTTCCCGCAAGTCAGAAGGCATTGACGGTGATGGGGTGGCTTGCTTATCACGACTTCGAAGGGCCGGCGTTGAACGCCGATGAGCAACCACGCATCGTCGCCGATCTGGGCGATCGCAACATCTTGGTCCTGCGCAATCACGGCCTACTCACGGCGGGAGAATCAGTCGGCGAGGCGTTCGTGTGGATGTACAGAATAGAGACCGCGTGCCGGCAGCAGATCGATGCGCTCTCCGGAGGTGGCGAGCTGTCACCACTCTCTGCAGAGACCCAGCAGCGTTCGATCGCGCAAGGCTTGAAGATGTACGGCAAGGGCGGGTTCATCGAGGTGGGGCGGGAGTGGCCCGCTTTGCTCAGGCAACTGGAGAGGAACAGCGGGACCGGCTATCGCGCTTGACGCTCTCCTAATTCAGTAACCATAGGGACACAGAGGACACAGCGGAACAATCGTCTGTTTCCCTTTCGGGCTTTTCGTATCATGTCCCACTAAGATGCGATCACCGAACATTCTCAACCCTATGCGCTTCCCTGCGGCCTCTGCGTCCCCTGAAATTGCATTTGTACGCGGCTCATTAAGTCGCCAGATTCTCCCGTAGCGTTCGACCCGTGTACGCACTCCGGTAGCGCCCGCGCCGCTGGAGTTCGGGAACCAGGTAGTCGATGATATTGAGCATGATCGCGCGCGGGGAGCCTTGCGATACTGAGATCATGAAGCCACCGCGGCTCCCGGTCGCTTCGAACATCTCTTCAATTTGATCGGCCACCTGCGCTCGGCTGGCTCGGGTGCCCAACGGCCGAGATGCTCGAGGATGCGCCGTGCGGCGCGAAACGCGCGGATCGCGTCGTAGCCGTGCAGGTTCTCCGCGACAGTGTAGCGGACGGTGTGCGGGTTGGCCCAGAACAGCCGGTCGAGTTCCGCCACGTCATTGCCGGTGAGCGCCTGTTCGTAACGCAGGAACGCGGACGTCACCTCGGCGACGACTTGCGTAGCGTTGATCTCGGGCCTCTGTCTTTTGTCCGGCCGCAGGGCCGCCACGATTCTGATTTACTCGGTACTGGAGCGCAACAAGTTTTCCGCAAAGGAAAGATCGCCGCGCCCGCCGCTGCGCCGGCTACCCCTGTCCGCGAATGGCGTCGGCGATGGCGGCGCCAACCTCCCGCGTGCTCGCCTTGCCGCCCAGATCCTTCGTCCGCGGCCCGGCGACGATAACGCGCTCGATTGCCTTCATGATGTCCGCCGCTGCAGCCGCGTGACCTAGGTGCTCTAGCATCAACGCGCCCGACCAGATGGTGGCGATCGGATTGGCGATGCCCTGACCAGCAATATCCGGCGCCGAGCCGTGCACCGGCTCGAAGATCGAGGGAAACTCGCACGTCGGGTTGATGTTGCCGGAAGGCGCGATGCCGATGGTTCCCGCGGTTGCGGGCCCGAGGTCCGAAATGATGTCTCCGAACAGGTTCGAGGCGACGATCACGTCGAAGCGATCGGGGTTCAGCACCATCTGGATCGTCAGCCCGTCGACATGGTACTGATCCGTTCGAAAGCCCGGATACGCTTTCTTCATTTCGGCGAAGCGCTCGTCCCAGTAGGGCATCGTGATCGAGATGCCGTTCGACTTGGTGCAGGAGGTGACGTGCTTCTTGCGCGTCGCGGCCAGCTCGAACGCGTACTTCATGATCCGATCCACGCCCTTGCGCGAAAACACAGCCTGCTGCGTGACGATCTCGCGGTCGGTGCCCTCGAAGATGCGGCCGCCGACGCTTCCGTACTCGCCTTCGGTGTTCTCGCGGACCACCATGTAATCAATGTCCCCGGGCTTGCGGCCCGCGAGCGGCGAGGGCACGCCCTCGAACAGCCGCACCGGCCGCAGGTTCACGTACAGGTCGAACCAGCGCCGGAAGTTGATCAGCAGCCCCCAGGCCGAGACGTGATCCGCGACGATCGCTGGATTGCCCACCGCGCCGAAGTAGATCGCGTCATACGCGCGCAGGATTTCCGGCGCATCTTCTGGACACATGCGGCCGTGAACCTTGTACCAGTCACAGCTCCAGGGAAACTCCTGCCACGCGAACGACAGGCCGTGCCTGCCGCCGACCGCCTCCAGCGCGCGGATGCCTTCCGGGATCACTTCACGCCCGATGCCGTCGCCGGGGATGACGGCGATGCGATACTCCTTCATGCCATACTCCAATATGAGAAATTGGAGAGATCTTACCAGCCAGCCGATGCTTCCGACTCTCCTTCGCGTCTGCGGATTGCGCCGTCGGCAACGTGACGGGCCCCCTGACGCTTGGTTGCCGAATGGC
>CAMBSA010000412.1 GCA_945869935.1 Bordetella parapertussis
GGCGGTGGGCAACGAAGTCATCGGCACCAGCACCGAGGACGCGATGCGCCTGCTGAAGCTTGATGCCGAGAAGTGGGCGAAGCTGGTGCGGGAACGCAACATCCGCTTTGGCAACTGAGCGGCAACCGAGCACCAACTGAGCAGCAACTGACACTTTTCCAGCCGACGATCATGCCGCTCTACGACTACGCTCCGCTTTCCAGACACTGCGATACGTGCCACGGTCGCTTCGAGGTGATGCAGCGCATCGCCGATGCGAAACTCACGGCCTGCCCGACCTGCGGCCAGGCCTGCGAGCGCTGCGTCAGCGCGGTGGCGCTGGGCGGAAAGTATTCGCTGTCGCAGAGCAAGATCGAAAGTTCGGGCCTCACGCAGTACAAGAAGACCGAAAAAGGCGTCTACGAGCGCACCGCGGGCAAGGGTGGCCCGCCGGTGATCTTCAAGTAGGGATCGTATGAACAAGGGGGCGACGCCCCCCGCATATTCCAAACTATATCCCCCGATTCAGAGGGAAGCCGGTTCGACCCGTTGCGCAATCAGGCCTTGATCAGGGCTTCCATGGTAAGAGAGTTGGGCAAAAGCCCTGCCCTGAAACACCCTGATACAGGTCTTACAGCTTTCGCATGGCTTGTTCGTTCCCCCGGTCATTAAATGACTCATGGCACGTGCCATCTCATCCAAGGGGAATGAAATGACCAGCAAGAATCTTCTCGCAGCCGCCTGCAGCCTCGCCATCGCGATGATGGCGGGCAACGCCGCGGCACAGCAAAACGGTAACGGCGATATGCGCCAGGCGCGCGGTGAACGTCCCGAACTGCGCCTGAACACCGTGCCCGTGCAGAACGCCGTGCCGTCGACCGGTGCTTCCCATGATCGCCACGCAGAACTGCACCAGGATGCGCGCGAAATACGCGGTGACAACCGCGAGATCCGCAGCGACCGCCGCGAGATCGCGCAGGATCGTGCCGAGATCCGCCATGACAACCGCGTGATCAGCCAGGCGCGCAATGAACTGCGCGAGGACGAGATGCAGCGGCGTCAGCACATCACGGGGATGCGCGAGGCGGCGCGAACCGGGGACCGCTCGGATTTCATCGCCCATCGTGAGGCGGTTCGCCGCGAGAACACGGAGATCCGCTCCGATCGCCAGGTGCTGCACCATGCGTACGCCGAACACAACCGCGATGTACGTGCACTGCGGCACGACCAGCGCGAACTGCACCGCGACCGGATGGAACGCCGCAGCGATGTTCGCGAGTTCAACCGCGATCGCCGCGAGGTGCGGCACGACAGTCGTATCGGTCACAGCGGCATGAATGCCGGTCACGGCCCGTCGCAGACCCACGCGTTTCACGGCAATTCGCCGGCGCGCATCGATCACGGCGTCCCGCGCGGCATTGGCGGGCAGTCTGGTCACGCCGGTGGCATGCGCATGGCACACAACCAACGCATGTCGCATCGCAGATAGAGGCAATTCGCCGGGCCCCGGCGAAAGCGCCGGGATGGCCCGAGGGCGATGGATGCCGATCGTTTAGTACCGTTCCTTTTCGTGCAGGCGAGGCGCAGGGCAGGTGTTCAAGCTGTCCTGCGTCAATTCTTTCCGGCGGCGGCTGCGTTATCCTCATCCCCGCCCATGAAGAAAAAGCTCTTTTACGGCTGGCGCATCGTCGGCGCCGGCGCGTGCCTGCAGGTATTGCAATCGGCCATGCTGCACCAGGCCTTTGGCGCCTATGTGGCGGTGCTCACCGCCGAACGCGGTTGGAGCAAGACCGCGCTCTCGGGTGCGGCCGCCCTGCAATCGGCCGAAAGTGCGCTGATCGGCCCGATCCTCGGCTGGATCATCGACCGCTTCGGTCCGCAGGGCATGGTGCGCATTGGCGTGTTCATTCTCGGCGGTGGTTTCATGCTGCTCAGCCAGATCGACTCGCTGCTCGGTTTCTATGGCGCGTTCTTCGTGATCGCGGTGGGCGCGAGCATGTCGGGCTTCTTCCCGCTCAACGTGGCGGTCATCCAGTGGTTCGATAAATTCCGTGCCCGCGCGCTCTCGGGGTTTTCGCTCGGGCTGTCGGTGGGCGGCGTACTGCTGCCGGTGGTGGCGTACTGCATCGAGACCTTCGGCTGGCGGCCCACCGCGTTCGGCTCGGGCGTGATCTTCATCGTCATCGGTTATCCGCTTGCCCGGGTGGTGCGTCGTCGTCCCGAGGATCACGGCTTGACGGTGGACGGTCTGATCAAGGTGAGTGCTGCCGACAGCAATGGCGACGAACCCGCGCCGCGGCGGGATTTCAGCGCGCGCGAGGCGATCCGCACCCGCGCCTTCTGGATGGTCTCGCTCGGACACGCCTGCGCCATGATGGCGGTGTACGTGGTGAGCGTGCATGCGATCACCCACATGAAGGACCTGGGCTATACGCTCGCCGAGGCCTCGTTCGCGATCATGCTGATGACGGTGGGGCAGGGCGCGGGCGTGCTGATCGGCGGTGCGATCGGCGATCGCTTCGAGAAGCGCTACCTCGCGGCCTTCTGCAATCTGATGCATGCCTCGGGCCTTTTGATGCTCACCTACGCGTTGAACAACGCGATGATCGTCGGGTTTGCGATCCTGCACGGCGTTGCCTGGGGATTGCGCGGCCCGCTGATGCAGGCGATACGCGCGGATTACTTCGGCCGCCGCGCGATCGGCCTGATCCTCGGGCTGTCCTCGACGGTCGTGGTGAGCGGCCACATCATCGGGCCGATGGTCGCGGGCGCGTTCGCCGACTGGACCGGCAACTACCGGGTCGGCTTCACCGTCGTCGCCGGCATGGTGGGCCTCGGATCGCTGTTCTTCGTGATGGCGAAATCACCGCACAAGCGGTGATCCTTCATCCGCAACCGCATACGCGGTGATCCGCGTCGGTCTTGCTGCGGTGCGGTTTCGTCCGGGATTGACCTGCCTCAACACATGTCGAGGTGGCAGGCGCATGCTTCGCGCATATGCCTGTCGCGTGCCGGAGTCCAATGTCATGAGTCTGACCGATGAATTCAGCTTCGCCGACGAACTCGGTCCGGCGAAGATCATCCACGTTCACGAGCAGTCGCTTGGCCTCAAGGGAGTGCTGGTGGTGGACAACGTCGCCTGCGGCCCGTCGATCGGCGGCCTGCGCATGGCGCCGGATGTGAGCACGCAGGAGTGCTTTCGCCTCGCGCGCGCGATGACTCTCAAGAATGCCGCAGCGGGTCTTGCGCACGGCGGCGGAAAGTCCGTGATCGCCGCAGATCCGCGCATGCCGGCGGAGCAGAAGCAGAAACTCATCCGCGCGTTCGCGCACGCGCTGCGCAACGAAACCGACTACATCTTCGGCCCCGACATGGG
>CAMBSA010000413.1 GCA_945869935.1 Bordetella parapertussis
CTGCATCACGGAGAGGAAGTGTCCTCGAACAACCTGCTCTCCAAGGGCCAGACGATCGACGTGGACTTCGATCGCAGCAACGCGGTGCGCATGCCGGTGCGGGCGGGCCAGTTCTCGCTGCACCATCCCGACCTGATCCATTCCTCGCCCGCAAACAACGCGGATCACCGCCGGGTGGGCGTGGGCGCGGTCTACATCTCGACGGATGTGCGCTGCACCAGCAGCGTCCGGCTGACGTCCACGCTCGTGCGCGGCGTGGACAACTTCGGCTATTTCGACGACGAGCGCCGGCCGACGACGGATTACGGCCCGGAGGAACAGGCGCAGCACCGCGAGGCGATCGCGCGCTTTCGAAGCTCCAATCAGGAGCAGGCGCAGCGCTACTAGAAATCGGCTGCCCGCCGTTCCTGACCCCCTACGGCGGGCTACTGACTGCCGTTCCTCACGCGCTCGCGGATGCGCTCGCGCACCGGCACGAAATCGTAGGTCGGGTACACCTCGGCCTTGAACACGCCCCAGCCGCGGCGTTCGAGTTCAAGGTTCAGCACAGGCAACAGTTTTGGCGGCAGCTCGAAGGTGGCAATCTGCGCAAAGCCCATCGCCACGGTCCACGACACGATGCGCACGCCTTCGGGCGGAAAGCTCTCCCACCAGTCGCTCGCCTTCAGCCGGCTCTGCACATCGTCGAGCATCAGGCCCGCGTGGTGCTTGAGGATGACGGTGATCATCAGCTTGTCGTCGTTGCCGGCCGGCGTCGTATCGCTCATGGGTTTTCCAGTTTCAAGTTTGCCAAAGCTCAGTCGGCCTTGATCCCCGCATCGCGGATGATCCGGCCCCAGTTGGCGAAGTCATCCCGCAACGTCGCGCCGAGTGCCTCGGGCGTGCTGGTGGCGACATCGAAGCCGCGCGGCGCGAGCGCCGCCTTCACCTCGGGCATGTTCAGGCCGCGCACCGTGTCCGCATTCACCCGCGTGACGATCGCGGCGGGCGCGCCGGCCGGTGCAAACAGGCCGAGCCAGGGATCACCGAGCTTGGTGCCAAAGCTCGGCAGGGTCTCGGCGATCGTCGGCACCTCGGGCGAATCGGCGCGACGTGCCGCGCCTGCGATGGCAAGTGCGCGCAGCTTGCCCGCCTTGATATGCGGATTGAGCTGGCCGGCGACGCCCGCATACACCTGCACCCGGCCGGAGAGCAGGTCGGTGACGGTGGCAGCCGATCCTTTGTAGGGGATGTGCAGCATCTTGATGTCGGCCGAGCGCTTGATGAGTTCGCCGAGCAGGTGCTGGTGCGTGCCGTTGCCTGAAGAACCGTAGTTGAGCTTGTCGGGATTGGCTTTCGCGTAGGCCACGAACTCGGGGACCGACTGCACCGGCACCGAGGGGTGAACCACGAGCGTGAAGGGCACGGTCACGACCTGCGAAATCGGCGCAAGGTCCTTGAGCACATCGAACGGCATCTTCACCAGGTGCGGCGTGTTCACCAGCACGCTGTTGGTGGCGAGCAGCAAGGTGTAGCCGTCGTTCGGGCTCTTCGCGGCGTAGTCGACGCCGATGATGTCCCCGCCGCCCGGGCGGTTCTCTACCACCACCGGATGCGGCCACGCTTCGGTGAGCTTTTGCGCGAGGGCACGCGCCACCACATCGGCGCTGCCGCCGGGGGTAGAGGGCACGACCATCTTCACCGGGCGTGTTGGATAGGTTTGTGCACCGCTTGTGCCGGCAACAATAAGACATGCCGCGCCCATCAGAAACCGCAGGAATTGCATTGCTGACCTCGAAAAGGGAAGAAAGGAATAGGGATGTCGAACTGTAGCCGCACTCTAGCGCTTCGGGGCGATGTGTATCAATCGGTGTATCAATGGGTGCACCCATTGGCGCACACATTCCAGGCGCCTGATTTCTTCGCGAAGGACTGCCGTTGATCGCGTTGGCTCGCTAAACTGCGAGTAACAGACAAATTTCAGCATCAATGTTCCGTATTTCAGCATAACGATTTCACCGAATCGACTAATCAACAGGGCAGTCATGGGCAAGAACCAATCCGGGACGGATTCCGCGTACCAATCCAGTGCGGATTACATCATTGTCGGCGCGGGCTCCGCCGGCTGCGTGCTGGCCAATCGCCTGTCGGAACATGGCACGACGGAAGGCAGCGCGGCGAAGGTGGTGCTGCTCGAGGCGGGCGGCTGGGACCGGCATCCGTGGATCCACATTCCGATGGGTTTTGGCCGCCTCCACCAGTTCCACATGTTCGACTGGAAGTACCACACCGAGCCCGAGCCGCATGTGGACGGGCGCAACATCGAGGTCGCGCGCGGCAAGGTGATCGGAGGATCCTCCTCGATCAATGCGATGGGCTACATCCGCGGAAACGCGGCGGACTACGACCGCTGGGCCGCCACCGGACTGCCCGGCTGGGCCTGGCGCGAGGTGCTGCCGTATTTCCGCCGCGCCGAGACCTGGGAAGGCGGCGAGGATACGTGGCGCGGTGGCGACGGTCCGTTGCGCACGCGCTATGCGCACTACGACGACCCGCTGATCAAAGCCTGGATCGCGGCGGGCAAGGCCAAGGGCTATCCCTACACCGAGGATTACAACGGCAAGCAGCAGGAAGGTTTCTGCGTCCTGCAATCCAACATCCACCAGGGCAAGCGTTTCAGCGCGGCCGCCGCCTGGCTCAAGCCCGCGCTGTCGCGGCCGAACCTTCGCGTCGAAACCGATGCGATGGTGACGCGCGTGCTGTTCGACGAATCGCGTGAAAGTCGGCGCGCGGTGGGCGTGGAATACGTTCAGAACGGCGTGACGAAGGTGATCCGCGCCGAACGCGAAGTGATTCTCTCGGGCGGCACCATCAATTCGCCGCAGACCCTGATGCTCTCGGGTGTCGGCGACCCCGACGAGCTCCGCGCGCAGGGCATCGAGGCGCGCGTCCCCTTGTCCGGCGTCGGCCGCAACCTGCAGGACCATATTGCCGCAGGCGTGATCTATTCGCGCAAAACGCAGGGACCGTCGGTAAACATCCTGCGCCTTGACCGGATCATCATTGAACTCGCGAAAGCCTATTTCTTCGGTACCGGTTTTGCCACCGAACTGCCCAGCGGCTGGCTCGCGTTCCTCAAATCGTCCGCCGAGCAGCCGGTCCCCGATGTGCAGCTTCTGTTCCGCGCGCTCTCGCCCACCGCGGGGCCGTGGTTCCCGATTGCAAAGCCCGCATTCGAGGACGGCTTTGCCTGCCGCGCGGTGCTGCTTCGTCCCGAGAGCCGCGGCAGCCTGAACATCGTATCGGCCGACCCGATGGCAAAGCCCGCGATCCGGCTCAACGCGCTATCCACCGAAAACGATCGTGCCGCGATCC
>CAMBSA010000414.1 GCA_945869935.1 Bordetella parapertussis
CCTAGAAACCTCAGGGACAGACTGAACCCCTTTTACCTCCATCAGTCCCCGGCAAGCGCCGATCGTAATCCGAGATGTTCGACAAACGGATCGAAATCGCGGTCGCTGTACAGCAGTGCCAGCCGGCTCCCGATGCAGCGCGTCGCAATGATGGTGTCGATAGTCTTGCGTGGAGTCACGCCCAGCGCGCGCAATGCACGAAAGTTCCTTGCAGCCTGAATGGCGATGTCCTGCCCGGCCAACTCCACGATCGCCAGTGACGTAAGGAGTTTTTTCGCCTGATTGAATTCCCGGTCCGTCGCAAAGCCCTGCAAAACCTCGGTCAGAATCAAGTCGCCGGTCGCAATCGGCTCGTTCCCCAGCAGCGAGTCCAGTCGTGCCGCCTCGGGCGTGGCGGTACCGCGAAAATAGTCGATCCAGACGCTGGAATCGACGAGGATCACTTGTCCGTTCTCATCGCATCAAGATCGCCCTGCCAATCGAGCTTGCCGCGATAGCGCCGGATGTCTTCCTGCTGTCGCAAACGCAGCAAGGTTCGCAGGCCGAGTTCCACCGCCTCCCGTTTGGTGGTCAGGCCGGTGGCCCGAAGGGCGTCTCGCATGAGCTTGTCGTCGATGACGATATTGGTTCGCATGATGTGTACCTTTTATGTATTTCGTACACATTGTAGGCCGTCGCGGCGACATCGGCAATATCCTCAAAGGCCGCGTCCCTGTTGGCTCTACGGGAACTTGGGCATTGGTTTGGGGCCGGGGTCAATTATCCGGTGTGCGGAACGGCAACTCGGCCTGTCCTGAAGAAGATCAGCGCAGCCCCCGGCGTCTGCTCATTCCCTCGCCGCTCGAAAGGCCGCCTGGACCGCTCGTACCAGCGAGGGATGGAGTGTGCCGAGTTTCGGTGTCTGACCATGCGGCGCGGCGGGCGGCACCGAGAACCACTCGGTCGTGTAGGGAAGATCAAGGATTTGTTTCAGGTCGAACTTCGTGTCGTAGCTGAGGCCGGCCGCCATATACGCGGCGGGATTGCGCTCACGCAGGACCGAGAACTCGCCTCTGTGCAGTGTGGTGGTGCGCTGACTGGTACCGTAGGCAACGCGCACCGTGAATTGCGGCGCGTCGTCGTCAAACACCGCCAGAATGAGTGCGGGCCGTGGCTTCGGGCGAGGGGTGATGTTGTCCGGGAAATGGCACCAGACAATCTCGCCAGCGGTGGGCTCCGCCCACCACCGGGACGTCATGCCGACTCCACCTCGACGAACAGGCTGGATCGCACCGAACGCTTCTTGCCTTGCGGAGCACCCTTCTTGATCTGACGAATCTGGGTGGCCGTCAGCGGGCCCTCATCGGCCTCGTACTGCGGAAGCAGTTTGGCCGCCATGTCGTGCAGGGCCAGATGAATTGCCTGCGTCTCATCCACGCCCAGCCGCTCCGCGAGGCGTTTGGCGGTATCGCGGGTCACACCGGTTGCGCTGTCTGCGGCGCGATAACGAAATGCGATCTGATCGGCGGAACTGCGGGTGGCCATAAAAGGACTCCAAACTAATTGGATATCTTAAAGATATCTATTTTTGTTGCGAATGTCAATGAAACTACCGCGGGAGATCGCGGTCTGACTCCGTCTATTCCTGATGTCCCCCGACACCCGCCAGCCGCTCTTCGCGCAGCCGGCCGCGCCGCACCTTGCCCGCGTCATCGCGCAGCGGCTCCGCGACGAACTCGAAGCTGCGCGGCAGCTTGTAGCGCGCCAGCCGGGTCTCGAGAAAGACGCGCAGCTCTTCGGCGTTGGCCTCGGAGGCGTGGCGGGGATTGCGGTTGATGATGGCATGCGGCAGTTCGCCCATGTCGTCGTCCGGCAGGCCGATCACCACGGCGGTCTCGACGCCGGGATGTTCGAGCAGCGCCGCTTCGATTTCCGCGGGATAGACGTTCGCCCCGCCGACCAGGATCAGGTCGGTGCGGCGCCCGGCGAGGTACAGGTAACCGTCCTCGTCAAGCCAGCCGAAGTCACCCAGCGACTCGAAACCGTCCGGGGTTTTGCGGCGCTCCGCGCCCACGTAGTGGTAGACGTTCTCGCCGCCGCCTTCGATGTGCATGAAGATTTCTCCCACCGAGCGCGGCCCCAGCGGCGTGCCATCCTCGTCGAGTATTCGCACCTGGCTGCCCGGAACGGGCTTGCCGACCGATCCGCGGTGCGCCAGCCACTCGATGCCATTCAGCGTGGTTGTTCCCGCGCCTTCGGTGCCGCCGTAGATCTCCCAGATGCGCTCCGGCCCGAGCCAGTCGATCCAGGCCTCTTTCAGTTGCGGCGCCATCGGCGAAGCGGTGTGCCACACCGCCTCCAGCGACGAAACATCGTGGCGCCCGCGAATGTCCGCGGGCAGCCGCGCGATGCGGTTCATCATGGTCGGCACGAAATTGACCCACGCCACCTTGTGGCGCGCGATGAGCCCGAGCGCTTCCTCGGGATCGAACTTCGCCATCCCGGCGATGGCATTGCCCCTGAGCAGGCCGAGGTGGGTCATCGCAAACGGCATGTTGTGATGACATGGACCAGGGTTGAGAATCGCCTTGTCGACGGGCAGCCCCAGCACGGCGGCATCGGCGTCGAACACGCTGTTGCGCCGCGCGACGATCAACTTGGGCCGGCCCGTTGATCCGCCCGAGGTCATGATCTTCCAGTACTTCGCCACCGCGGCGGGCAGCGGCTCGTCGCGCGCGTCATCGCGGCCGAAATCCACGCTCAGCGCGCCGGTCGCGGCGACGATCTCTCGGTCCGCGGCCACCACCGCGCGCGGCGCGGCGAGCTCGATGATGGCCTTCAGTTCGTGCAGCGGCAGCCGCGCCGAAACCACCGCCGGCGTCGCGCCGAGCTTCCAGAGCGCGAAGGTGAGTTCATAGAGCGCGTTGCAGTTCGGCAGGGCCAGCACGACGACGTCGTCCCGGCCGACGCCGTGCGCGCGCAGCGCCCGGGCGCGCCGCGTCGCGCGGCGCTCCAGCTCGCCCCAGCCGATGGTCTCGCCGCCATGCGAGAGGCACCAGCGCTCGGGGCCGAGCCGGGCGGCGTGATAGGCGGGGACATCCCCCAGACTCAGTTCGGTCACGCTGCGTCCTCCCCAATGCCGCCGCTGCAAAGCGAAGCGAAGCGAACAAGGAATGATCAGGGCCGGAGTGAACCGACCCCATACACCCGATTACTGGAAGAAAACCCTGTAGGTAATACTGACGGCCAGCCCGGCTATCGTGGCAATCCCCCATTGGCGCCACTCCTCCTTGAGCGATTTGTAGCGGCTCAATACCAGGTACTTCAGGGCGAAAAGGGTCATCACGCCGAGAACGGTTCCTGCATCAATGTT
>CAMBSA010000415.1 GCA_945869935.1 Bordetella parapertussis
ACAGGACGCGCTCGGCGACCTGGTGTTCGTGGAACTGCCCGCGGTCGGCCGTACGCTCGCCGCCGGCGAGTCCTGCGCGGTGGTCGAATCGGTGAAAGCGGCATCCGATGTCTACGCGCCGGTCGCGAGTGTTGTCGTCGCGGCCAACATCGCCCTCGCCGAGTCACCGGAGTCGGTCAACCGCGACCCGTACAGTGCCTGGCTGTTCAGGGTGAAGCCCGTCGATCCCGCCGCGGTGTCACGCCTGATGGATGCCGCGACCTATCGCCAGGGCCTCGACAAGGCCGCGACGTGAGGACCTACTCGCTTGATCAGCTGCTTGACCGCGAGGCTTTCCAGCCTCGGCATCTGGGCATCGACGAACACGACCGCAACGGGATGCTCGCCACGTTGGGTGTGGATTCGATCGAGGCCCTGATCGCAGAAACGGTGCCCGCTGCGATCCGGCAGACGCAACCGCTTGCGCTGCCCGCACCCCGCAATGAATCCGAGGCGCTCGCCGAACTCCGGGAAATCGCTTCGCAGAACAGCACATGGCGCAGCTACCTCGGGACCGGCTATACCCAGTGCCTCACGCCGCCGGTGATCCAGCGCAACCTGCTCGAGAATCCCGGCTGGTACACGCCTTACACGCCCTACCAGGCGGAAATCTCGCAGGGCCGGCTGGAGGCACTGTTGCTGTTCCAGCAACTCGTGATCGATCTCACCGGCCTGCCGGTGGCGAACGCATCGATGCTGGATGAGGCGACCGCGGCCGCCGAAGCGATGGCAATGATCCACCGCTCGGCGTCGAGCCAGTCATCCAGCTTCTTCGTCGATTCCGCCTGCCATCCGCAGGTGATCGCCGTGATTCGCACGCGTGCGCACTGGGTGGGGGTGAACGTCATCGCCGGCGATCCGGAACGCGATCTCGATGCCCGCAAGGTGTTCGGCGCGCATCTGCAATACCCCGACACCTTCGGCCGTATCCGCGATCCGTCGGCTGCGATCGCGAAAATCCACGCGGCGGGCGGACTGGTCTCGCTCGGCACCGACCCGCTTGCGCTGATGCTGCTCAAATCGCCCGGTGCCCTCGGTGCGGATGTCGCGATCGGGTCGGCGCAACGCTTCGGCGTACCGCCCGGATTCGGCGGCCCGCATGCCGCCTACTTCGCCACCCGCGCGGAACTCGTGCGCCAGATGCCCGGCCGGGTGATCGGCGTGGCAAAGGACGCGGCAGGAAACACCGCCTACCGCATGGCGCTGCAGACACGCGAACAGCACATCCGTCGCGAAAAGGCGACGAGCAACATCTGCACCTCGCAGGTGCTGCTCGCGAGCATGGCCGCGATGTACGCGGTGTGGCACGGACCGGAAGGACTCGCGCGGATCGCGCTGCGGGTGCACTTCATGGCCCGCCTGCTCGAGCGCGCCGCGAACGGCGCGCCCGCGGCGCGGCACGGCGCGTTTTTCGACACGCTGGTGTTCGACCCCGCGGGCAAGGCGGCGGAGATCCGTGCACGCGCGGAAGAAAAGAAGATCAACCTGCGCTTCCTCGGCGACGGCGGCATCGGCGTCACACTCGACGAGACCACCGGCATCGATGATGTGGCCGACATCGCCTGGGCGCTCACCGGCCATCATGTGAATGTCCACGAACGCGCACCGAATCTCGCCACCGGCGCGGAAGCGATCCCGGAAGCGTTGCGCCGTGACGATTCCGTCCTCGCGCATCCCGCCTTCCACAGTTGCCGCTCCGAGACCGAGATGATGCGCTACCTCAAGCGCCTGGAGAATCGGGACTACTCGCTCGCGCAGGGAATGATTCCGCTTGGCTCCTGCACCATGAAACTCAACTCCGCCGCCGGGATGGCGCCGATCTCCTGGCCCGAATTTGCCGCTATCCATCCTTTCGCGCCACGCGAGCAGACCGCAGGCTTCGCACGCATGCTCGCCGATGTTTCCTCTGCACTGTCCGAGATCACCGGCCTTCCCGCGGTGAGCATGCAGCCGAATTCCGGTGCCAACGGGGAATTCGCGGGTCTTGTGACCATCCGCAACTACCATGCGCAGCGCGGCGAAGGGCATCGCGACATCTGCCTGATCCCGTCCTCGGCTCACGGGACGAATCCCGCCTCGGCGCATATGGCGGGCTTGCAGGTAGTGGTGGTCGCCTGCGATTCGCAGGGCAATGTCGACCTCACCGACCTGCACACCAAAGCCGTACAGAACAAAGGACGCATCGCCGCGCTGATGCTTACCTACCCCTCCACCCACGGCGTGTTCGAGCCTGCGGTGAAGCAGGTCTGCGCAGCGGTTCACGGCGAAGGCGGACAGGTGTACTTCGACGGCGCCAACCTGAACGCGCTTGCCGGACTCGCACGGCCGGCAGACATCGGCGCCGACGTCTGCCACATCAACCTGCACAAGACCTTCTGCATCCCGCACGGCGGCGGCGGACCGGGCATGGGACCGATCGCGGTCGCAGCGCATCTCGCGCAGCATCTGCCCGGCCACCCGGTGGCGGCGATCGAAGGAGCGCACGAATCCAACGGCACGGTAAGCGCCGCGCCGCACGGCAGTGCGCTGATCGTCGCGATCTCGTGGATGTACCTGCGGATGATGGGAGCCGCCGGCATCCGCCACGCAACCGAGACCGCGATACTGAACGCCAACTACATCGCGACGCGCCTCGACCCGCATTTTCCCGTGCTGTACAAGGGCGCGAACGGCCGCGTCGCGCACGAATGCATACTCGACCTGCGCGCGCTCAAGCACAGCCACGGCGTCACCGCCGAAGATGTGGCCAAGCGCCTGATCGACTACGGCTTTCACGCGCCGACCCTGTCCTTTCCGGTGATCGACACGCTGATGGTGGAGCCCACCGAAAGCGAATCGCGCGTCGAACTCGACCGCTTCTGCGAGGCGATGATCTCGATCGCGGGCGAACTGAAACGACTACACGCGGGTGAGTGGGATGCGCTGGACAATCCGCTGAAAAATGCGCCGCACACCGCCCGCGAACTCGCGCTCGAATGGAACCACCCGTACAGCCGCGAAGTCGCGGCCTACCCGTTGCCTTCGCTACGCGCGCAGAAGTACTGGGCGCCGGTGAAGCGCGTGGACCAGGTCTGGGGCGACCGGCATTTCTTCTGCGCCTGCCCGCCACCCGAGGCCTGGGCCGCCGAGCACGCGGACATGGAGGTGCATCCGTGAGCACCGCGCGAAACATTTCGCGGAAAGCACGCACGCGTATCGTCATACTCGGCGCGGCGGGGCGCGACTTCCACAACTTCAACGTCGCCTACCGCGACCGCGCGGACTGTGAGGTGGTGGCCTTCACCGGAACGCAGATTCCCGGCATCGCCGGCC
>CAMBSA010000416.1 GCA_945869935.1 Bordetella parapertussis
CGCCCGCCCAGCCAGGGAAGCATCGCCTCGACCACGCGCGGATCCACCGGCGTCGTGGCGGCATAGTCGAGATACACGGGGGTTTTCATGGACACCAATTATCGTTCACGCGGGGAGCGTGTGCGGGTTGACGATCGCGTGCAGAGGGGGCGCTCGATCATGTTGAGATTGCTCCGCTACGCTCGCAATGACATCCTTTGGGGAGTCATTGCGAGCGAAGCGAAGCAATCCTTGATCGAATCGAGCGCAGCGAAGCAATCCTTGCTCCACACGAGCGCAATGATGCCCGCGTCGGGCACGCTGCCACTACTTGTCGTTCACCGCTTTCGGCCGCGCCCAGGCGGTGGCGGTTTCTTCCTGTGAACCCTTGAGTTCCGCGATCGCGTGGACGATCGCTTCCAGCCGCTTGTCGATATCCATGCTGTGATCGAGCAGTCCCTCGATCGCCTTGGACACCGGATCGTCGTCGCGCGTCACGGCGTAGGCGGAGAAACCCAATTTGGCCGCCTTCTCTTCGCGGTTGCGGTCCTGCTCGCCAAGGATGATCCTCGCCGGGATACCGACCGCGGTCGCCCCCGGCGGCACGTCCTTCACCACCACCGCGTTCGACCCTACGCGCGCGCCCTCGCCCACCGTGATCGGCCCGAGCACCTTCGCGCCCGCGCCGATGACAACTCCCTTGGCGAGCGTCGGATGGCGCTTGCCCTTGTTCCAGGAGGTGCCACCGAGCGTCACGCCGTGGTACAGCGTGCAGTCGTCGCCGATCTCGGCCGTCTCGCCGATCACCACGCCCATGCCGTGGTCGATGAAAAACCGCCGGCCGATCGTGGCTCCGGGATGAATCTCGATACCCGTGAGAAAGCGCCCGATGTGCGAGAGAAAACGCCCGAACCAGCGCAGACCGGACCGCCAGCAGGTGTTGGCGATTCGATGGATGACGAGCGCATGGAAACCCGGGTAACAGGTGATGACTTCCCAGGTCGTGCGGGCCGCGGGATCGCGGTCGAAAACGCTGGCTATGTCTTCCCGGATATGGCTAAACATGCTTTTGCTCCAAGTGCTTACGGATCACTATGCCAAACCCGACTTTTTCAGTCAACTTTGATGGCAGAGCGTCCGCCTGTACTGCCGGCGACGCTATTCAGCGCTGATATTCGCCGCCCGGATCACCGGCGCGTACCGCGCGCCTTCGGCCTTGAGATAGGCCGCGAATTCTTCGGGTGAATTGCCCACCGGATCGATGCCAAGCGCCACCATCCGCTCGCGCCCTTCCGGACCGAGCACCGCGCGCGAGGCCTCCTGCTGCAGTTTCGCGATGATGTCGCGCGGGGTCGCGGCCGGTGCGAACAGCCCGATCCAGAACACCGCCTCGAAACCGGGAATGCCGGCTTCTGCCACCGTCGGCACCTCCGGCAGATAGTTCGTCCTGCGCGTCGATGTCACCGCGAGCGCGCGCAGCTTGCCCGCGCGGATGTGCGGCAGGGCCGGCGGCGGATCGACGAAGACGAATTGCAGATCGCCCCCGAGCAGGCCGGTAAGCGCCGGCACGCTGCCCTTGTAGGGCACGCGGTTGAAGCGCGCCCCCGCTGCATCGCTGAAGGCTTCCACCACCACATGGAACGACACCGCCGGCGTGCCGTAGTTGAGCTTTCCCGGCTGTGATTTCGCCAGCGCAACCAGTTCGCGAAGCGTATTTGCCGGCACCGCGGGATTCACCGCGATGATCAGCGCGTGATTGCCGAGCATGGTGATCGGCGCAAGATCACGCGCCGGCTCATACGAAAGCTTCGGGTAGATCACCGGGTTGATGTTCCAGGTGCTGGTGACGCCGATCAGCAGCGTATGGCCGTCGGGCGCGGACTTCACCACCTGCTCGGTGCCAATGATGGTGTTGGCACCGGGACGGTTTTCCACCACCACCGGGTGCCCCCAACTCTCGCCGAACTTCTGCGCGACATGCCTCGCGATCAGGTCGTTGCTCCCGCCGGGCGGCAGCGGCACCACGAGCCGCATCGGCTTGGTCGGAAAGGCCGCCGTCTGCGCTAGCACCGCACACGCGTTGCACAAGGCAAGCGCAAGGACGGCTCGAATGATTTTTTTCATCACACCGCTCCTCGCGCGCATCGGTTCGTTCAGTCCTTGTGCAGCAGCCGCGGCAGCCAGACCGAGATCACCGCCGGCTTGCCCTTGCGCACCTGTTCGAGGCCGCGACGCAATGCCGCGGCAAGGTCCGCCGGATCGCGCACGTTCTCGCCGTACGCACCCGCGCCTTCGGCCTCTTTCGCAAAATCCATCGGCGGGTCGAAGTAGCCGCCGGGAAAGTCAGACTTCTGCGCATAGCCCTCGGGGTACATCTTCTGGATGCGCGCGGTGCCGGTGATGTAGCTGCGATTCTGGTACACGATCATCAGGTAGGGCGCGCCGTGGTGGGCGGCTGTCCACAGCGCGGGCGCCGCGTTGCTGAACATGTAGAAACCGTCGCCGCTCACCGCGACCACGTCGCGCTTGGGCGCGGCGAGTTTCGCGCCGAGCGCCGCTCCCGCCGCCCAGCCGCCGCTGCTGCCCGGATTGAAGAAATACGATCCCGGGCGATTGCAGTGCAGGTACTCCTGCAGGCGGTTATGCGGCAGCGTGTCGTCGATGATGATCGCGCTGTCGTCCACCAGCTGGCCGATCTGGTAGCCGAGCCACGAGGGATCGATCGGGTTGGATGACGCCTTGGCCTGCGCCGCCTTGAAGAATGCCTCGCGCTTGGCCGAGGTTTCCCGGCCGAAGCGTTGCGTGCGTTCCGCGATGCGTGACTTGTCGGCGGCGGAGATCATGCCCCGCGCCGCCTCAGCGATCGCGCGGATCGTATTGAGCGAGCCGCCGGTCAGCCGCAGATTCGACTGGAATTCGAGTGTCGGGATCTTGCTGGTCGCGCAGTCCAGTCCCACCGTCGCAATCCAGCTGTTCGCGCCCGGCTCGCCCGGACCGGGCAGCCAGGGAATCTCGTTCTGCAGCGACAGGATCGCGTCGGCCTTGGACAGATCCATGGTGCCGACGAGCAGCGGATGGTCCATCGGAAAGCACAGGTAGCCGCGCTGCGGCGCGTGCACCACCGACAGCCCGAGCAGTTCTGCGAGCTCCACCAGCGCGGGAACGGTCTCGGGAATGCGGCCTGAGCCCGAGACGATCACCACCGGGTTCTGCGCACGCAGCAGGCGCTCGGCGATTTCCTTCGCGCCCGCCGCGTCCGGCGCGGGTTCGCGTCCGACGCCGAGCTGCGCGAGATCGGGAAACTTCGCGCCGGCCACCTTCTGCATCGACACTTCCGGCGGGATGCTCATGTACACCGGGCCCGAGGGCGC
>CAMBSA010000417.1 GCA_945869935.1 Bordetella parapertussis
CCCTATTGGCCGCCTCGGTATCCTCGATGAAAACGCCAAAACTGAACACCAGTGCAAATACGCTTGCCAGAATCTGTTTCATGCAGTCCTCCGTTAGTACATTACCGGGAGCGTGTCCGACAGGCATCTGCCTTCCGGCTGGCTTCCCAGAGTCTCAGTATTTGAAGCCTTTGTGCAGGGCGACTACGCCCGCACTCAGGTTGAAGTATTTGACATCCTCGAGCCCGGCTCGTTCCATCAGCAATGATAACTGTTCCTGATCCGGGTGCATGCGTATGGATTCCGCCAGATATTGGTAGCTGGCAGCGTCGCCCGCAATGCGTTCACCGAGTTTTGGCAACACATTGAAAGAATACCAGTCATATACGCCCGAAAGCGGGGCCCAGACCTTTGAGAATTCCAATACCAGCAGGGCTCCTCCGGGTGTAAGCACCCGGCGCATCTCCGCAAGCGCGGCTTCCTTGCGGGTCATGTTGCGAAGGCCGAAGGCCACGCTGACACAATGGAAATAATCGTCGGGAAAGGGCAGGTGCTCGGCGTCGCATTGGGCGACGGGCAGGACCAGGCCCTTGTCCTCGAGGTTCGAGCGCCCGACACGCAGCATCGAGCCGTTGATGTCGGTTAGCCAAACCTGGCCCGAGGCACCCGCCCGGCGCGCGAACGCGCGGGACAGATCGCCCGATCCGCCGGCGACATCGAGCACACGACTGCCTTCGCGCACGCCGCTCTGCTCGACGGTGAACGCTTTCCAGGCGCGGTGCAGGCCAAGCGACATCAGGTCGTTCATGACGTCGTATTTGGCCGCCACCGAATGGAATACGCCGGCGACGCGCCCCGCTTTTTCGTCTTCGGGGACTTTCTGGAAGCCGAAGTGGGTTTCGCTCATCTCAGCACGCGGGTGGTCGCCGATGCATCAATGCCGATGGTGCACACGAATAGGCGCCACCGCCGGGGTGGAGGGAACTGCGGTGCCTTCGGCGTCCCTAGAGGCGCCCGCGGCTTCGAGCTTTGCGAGGTAGTCGGCCCAGAGCTTTTCCTGGTTCGTGCCGAGGTGGCGCAGGTAGTCCCAGGCGTAGATACCGGTGTCGTGGCCGTCGGAGAAGCGCGGTTGCACCGCGTACGCCCCGACAGGTTCGAGCGCGACCATATCCACATCCTTCTTGCCGGTCTGCAAAACTTCCTGGCCCGGGCCGTGGCCGCGCACTTCGGCCGAGGGCGAGTGCACCCGCAGGAATTCGTAGGTGAAGGTGAATTGCCGGCCGTCGTCGAAGCTCACTTCCATGAGTTTCGATTTCTGGTGCAGCTTGATTTCTGTGGGTACGGCGGCGTCGGCCATGCGAAGGAGTCTCGTCAGTATCCGCGGGGTGAAGGCCCGCGGGAGATGCATCATAAACAATTCGTGCGGCGGTTGCGTTGCGCTTCGCCCGTGCCGGCGCATACTGTGCAGAGACCGCTTTACGCGAGGGGTCTGCCGTGCCGTGATATCCGTGCCGTCACAATACTGTAACCAGACCTTCGTAAGATCGTAAGAATCCGAGTGCTTAAAGAGGCTTTCATGCCCGCCAGCGTGCTTGTTGTCGAAGATGAACCAGCGATTCAGGAACTGATTGCGATCAACCTGGAACACGCCGGCCACACTGTGCTTCGCGCGCTTGACGCCGAGCAGGCGGCGAACATGGTGAGAAACGTGTTGCCGGACCTGGTCTTGCTCGACTGGATGCTGCCCGGGCAGTCGGGCGTTGCGTTCGCCAAGCGCCTGCGCGAGGACGAGCGCACCCGCTCGATTCCGATCATCATGCTCACCGCGCGCGGTTCGGAAACGGACAAGATCTCCGGACTGGAAGCGGGGGCGGATGACTATGTGACCAAGCCGTTTTCCCCGCGCGAACTGCTCGCGCGTATCAAGGCAGTGCTGCGCCGACGCTCCCCCCAACTTACCGACGAGCCGGTGGAAGTGGCCGGTTTGAGGCTCGACCCGGGTACGCATCGTGTGATTGCGGACAAGACACCGGTCGAACTCGGGCCGACCGAATTTCGCCTGCTGCATTTCCTGATGACTCATCCCGAACGGGTCCATAGCCGCGCGCAACTGCTCGACCATGTGTGGGGCGACCACGTGTTCGTCGAGGAGCGGACGGTGGATGTGCACATACGCCGCTTGCGCAAGGCGCTGGAGCCGAGCCTGCACGATCGCCTCGTGCAGACGGTGAGGGGCAGCGGCTACCGGTTCGCGGACACGCCGGGGTAGCCACTGCGCGGGCCACCCGATGCGTCGAGTGGCATGTCAGAATCGCACTATTCGCCCGCGCAGGCCGGTTGCCGGCGGCGCAAACCTCCTCTTTTCAGACGGCACTGACAACCCGCCGTGGACCGCAAGATAAGTTTCATCTGGATGCGCACCGTGCTGATGCTCGGCGCGGCGTTCGCACTCGGCGCGTTCCTTGGCGAATTGTTTGGCGCACGCCTGGGTTTTGCAATCATCGCGGCGGGCGTGCTGCTGGTGCTGTGGCGGCATATCGCCAGTCTCGCGCGCCTTTTGCGCTGGCTTGCCGATACGTCCCGCCCGGTGCCCGAGGGCAGCGGTGCCTGGGAAGAGGTGTTTGACGCACTTTATCGGTATGTCCGATCCAATCGCGAAGAACGCGACCGGCTGGCCGCTGCGGTGGTTCGCTTTCGCAACGCAACGCTCGCGATGCCCGACGGGGTCGCGGTTCTCGATGCGGGAAACCACATCGAATGGTGCAATCCGACGGCCGAGCTTTATCTCGGGATTGATTCGGGCAGGGATACCGGTCAGCACATCGCCAATCTGGTTCGCCAACCCGATTTCGTCCGTTATCTCGATCAGGGCGATTTCGGCGAGCCTCTCATATTGCGGCTGACCCGGGCCGAGCCGCGGACCCTGCGGCTGCGCGTTGTTCCCTACGGCCAGGATCAGAAGCTGCTGCTTGCAAGCGACATCACGCAGGCGGAGCGCCTCGAAATCATGCGCCGCGACTTCGTTGCCAACGTATCCCACGAACTGCGTACGCCCCTCACCGTGGTGAGCGGATTTCTCGAGACTCTCGCCGATGGGCGGGTGCAGATCACCGAAAAGCGCGCCGAAGGAATTCTTGGGCTGATGCAGTCGCAGACAGGGCGCATGACGCAGCTGATCGAGGATCTGCTTACGCTCTCCACGCTTGAATCCAGCTCAGGGCCCACCGACGAGGCGCCAATCGATATGCGCAGGCTGGTCGACTCCCTGCTCGAGGAAGCCCGGGCGCTTTCGGGTGACCGGCATCGCCTGCTTCTTGCCTTCGAAGGTCCGTCGAGGCTTTTCGGCAGCGAAAAGGAACTTCGCTCGGCG
>CAMBSA010000418.1 GCA_945869935.1 Bordetella parapertussis
AAAAAGGGAGCTATGCCCCCTTTTAAATCCCCCAAATCAGGTCTACCGAAAAACGATTCCCTCTGAACGACAGTCGAAACGGATTGATTTTTCGTTATCGGGAATCGTTTTTCAACAGACTGGCTAGGGCATCGCGGGTTCGCGACCAAGCGAGAGTCGTGTGGCCGCGCCGGCGAGAAACTCTCCCAAGGCTCTCTGAAGGTCATCAAACGCCACCGCGGTGACATTGCTGTGGCTCGCGCCATCCACCAGCATGAGGCGCTTCGGATCAGGCGCGGCAGCATAGAGCTGCTCGCTCATCACCGAAGGCACCCAGCGATCCGCCGCGCCGTGCACGAACATCACCGGCACCCGCAATTTCGGCACCTTTGCGATCGAGTCGAAATGCTGGGTGAGCACCACGCCGAGAGGAAGAAACCCGTACGGGCTCTGGTCGACCATCGCACGTATGGAGGTGAAGGTGGACTCCGCCACCAATGCCGCCGCCTCGGGATGGCGCAGGGCGAGTTCGATGCCGACCGCCCCGCCGAGCGAATGGCCGTAGATCACGCGACGGGAAGCGTCCGGGACACGTCTGACGAGTTCGGTCCAGCCCGCCTGCGCATCCTCGTAGGCCTGCGTCTCCGAGGGCAGATCACCGTCGCTGCGCCCGAAACCACGGTAGTCGATCGCGAGCACCGAATAGCCCATGCGCTGCAGGCGTGCAATCCGGAAGAGATTGTTGCCGATGTTCCAGCGGCTGCCGTGCAGATACAGGAGCGCCGGCGCCTTCGGGTCCCCGGGAATCCACCAGCCGTGGACCCGCTGGCTTGCGCCGTCCCCGCCCGGAATCGCCAGCCATAACTCTTCGAAGGCGAGACCGTAGTCGGCGGGCGTTCGGACCAAATCCTTGTTGGGACGAAATATCCATTCGCGCTGCTTGGTGTCGAGCGTCGCGCAACCCGACACCGCGAGCAGCAACAGGGCTAGCGCCGCGAGCGCGCCCCGCCGCGCGAGTCGCCCCGCGCGTGCGGCGATCGCCGCTGCCCGCAAGCGCTTCAGTGAAGCGCCGCGCTCCACTTCGCATCGCCCGGCTTGATCGTGCCTTCCATGGATTTCCCGGAGACACGCCCGCTGTACTCGCGCGGCTTGCCGTCGTCACCCACGACGGCGAAGCTGATCGCATCCCCCGCAAGCTTGGCGCCCTTTACTTCCACATTGCGCCCGCCCGACTTCGCGGTTCCTGCAAGTTTCTGGAAGGATTGCTGGAACGTGATGTCGAGCACGCCGCCGGGCTGCTGCACGGTCCAGTGCCCGTCGGCCTTCGCAGGCACCATCCAGTAATGCACGCTGCGGCCGTCGATCAGGTCGGTCTGGTCGGATTCCCACTCGGCCATGTTGAACTGGTGCGAGGCGACCCGCGTGCCGGGCTTCATGGCGAGAATCGTTGGCCGCAGGCGCAGATTCAGTTCGGGCAGCAGGTACAGGGTGATGACGGTGGCCCGGCTGAAGTCGGTGGCGAAGATGTCCGCCTTGCGGAACTCGGCGCGGGCACTGACGCCCGCATCGCGCGCTGCCTTCTGGGCAAGCGCGATCATGTCCGGGTTGTATTCGATGCCAAGCGACCGCGCGCCTTTTTTGGCCGCGGCAATCACGGTGCGGCCGTCGCCCGAACCGAGGTCCATGTGAAAGTCATTCGGCCCGAGTTTGGTGAGCGTGAGCATGCGGTCGACCACCTCGTCGGGCGTGGGCACCCAGATCACGTCCTTGCCTGCCTGGCCAACCTGCGGCTTGAACTCGGACTTGGCCGCCTTCTGTGCCTGCGCGTGGACACCCGTACTGAGGGCAAGGACAGCGATGGCGGCGGCGATTCGCGCCAGGGCAAACGGTTTCATGCAGGACTCCCGAATTTTGCGGCGCATGCCGCGATCTGAAATGGTCGAACGTGACAGAGGAACGAAACTGCGGGACGCCCTACTGGATCGTCCAGAAATAGACGGTGCGATTGCCGAGTTGATGCGTCTGCAGCGGCTTCCAGTCGCCCATGTCGAAATCGTGCGAAACAACACGTGCACCCCGGCGCAATTCCTTCCAGAGTTTGGGACGCAGCTTGACGTTGAGCGAAGGCAGGAGGTAGAGCGTCACCACCGTGGCCTCGCTGAAATCCGTCTCGAACAGATCGGCATTGCGGAACTGGACCAGATGCTCCACGCCCGCGGCCCGCGCGTTCGCACGAGCTTCCGCGATGCGCTGCGGATCGATATCGATCCCGACGCCGCGCGTCCCGAAGCGTTTCGCCGCCTCGATCACGATGCGGCCATCACCGCAGCCAAGGTCGTACAGAACATCCCCCCGGCCCACGCGGGCGACCGAAAGCATGCGATCGACGACCTGGGGCGGCGTGGGCACAAACACCACGTCCGGACCGCGAAGCGCCGCTGCCTGTGCACAGGCAGGCGACACGGCCCCCGCAGCAATCAGGGGCGCGGCAACAAGGGCAAGCAGAAAGCGGGCACCGGTTTTCATGAGCTTCTCCCGACAATACCGGTTACGGTATCCGTTACATCCTCAGCGCGAGGCGCGTCCGGGGCTCCAGAGGACGAGAATCGCGCCCACGGCCAGCACGCCGACGCCGACCAGCGCGCCCTTGCCGGTGTAGGCAAGGCTGGAATACAGCATGTAGATGCACACGCCGCAGAAAACGAGCGGCGTCAACGGGTAGAACGGAACACGAAACGGTCGCGATGCCGCCGGCTCCCAACGACGGAATACGAACAGCGTCATTCCGGTGAGGAAGAAGAACAGCCAGAACACCGGCGCGGTGTAGTCCACCATCGTCTCGAAGCCCTTGCGCGTCCAGGTGCCAAGCGCCACCAATCCGAGCGAAATCGCCGCCTGCATGAACATCGCATTGCGCGGCACGCCCTTCTCGCCATCCCAGCGGCCAAGCCAGCTGAAAAGCTTCCAGTCGCGACCGAGCGCATAGCTGGTGCGCGCACCCGTGAGGATCGTTGCATTGGCCGACGTTATCGCCGCGACACCGACTATGATGCTGATCAGCGCCGCCCCGGTCGCGCCCCATGCCCGTCCAAGAAGATCCGCCGCGGGTGCGGAGGACTTGGACAAGCCGGTCATGCCCAGCCCCGCCAGGTAGGCAAGGCTCACGAGGATATAGAGCGCCGCCACGATCGAGAGCCCCCAGATCATCGAGCGCACGATGTTGCGATGGCCGTTCTTGATCTCGGCCGACAGATACGCGGCGTCGTTCCAGCCGCCGTAGGTCAGCAGCACGAACACCATCGCAAGACCGAAGGCACCGGCAGAACCCGATTGCGCGAGCGGAGTTTGCT
>CAMBSA010000419.1 GCA_945869935.1 Bordetella parapertussis
TGCCATCCAGCAAGGCACCCGAGAAGAGCGAGGTCAGCACCAGGGTCGCGAAGATCGTCATGTCGTTGATGCCCTGCACCTTGGCTCGCTCCTCCGGCCGGTAGGTCTCGGTGAGCAGCGTCGTCCCGCCGATATAGAGGAAATTCCACCCCACCCCGAGCAGCATCAGCGCAAACCAGAAATGCGCCACCGTCAGCCCGGAGAGCGCAATGCCGACGCACACATAGAGGATCGCGATCCCGACAAGCAGCATATTCAGCACGCCAAAGCGCTTGATCAGGCCGCCAGTGAAGAAGGACGGCGCGAACATGCCGATGATGTGCCACTGGATCACCAGCGCGGCCGCGGCGTAGGGATGGCCGCAGAAGCCCATTGCAAGCGGCGTGGCGACCATCAGGAAGTTCATCACCGCGTAGCCGCCGGCACCGGCGAGCACCGCGACGATGAATTTGGGCTGCTTTGCGATCTCTCGCATCGGCCTGCCCACGCCCTTCTGCTCCGCTTCGCTCGGGCGCGGAATACTGAGGAAGGACAGGACCCCCATCACCAGCGCGAGGTACACGAGCAGCGAGAGATAGGCGCCCATGTACTTGGCCTGCAGCGCGTCAACTGTGAACTTGCTTACCTCCGGTCCTATCAGTCCTCCTACCAGCCCCCCCGCGAGGACCAGCGAGATCGCCGTGCTCTTGAAGTCAGGCGGCGAGGCATCGGCGGCGGCGAATCGATAATATTGTGCCACCCCGTTGTAGCTGCCGAAGATGAGGGTGCCGAGGCAAAGCAGCCAGAAATTGCCCATGCTTACCGCGAGTGCGCAGATGAGGGCACCGAGGGCGCCCAACCCCGCCCCGAGGTAGAAGCCCGCCCGGCGGCCAAAGCGCTTCATCAGCAGGGACACCGGCAGCGTGATGAGCGCACCGCCACAGACCCAGGCGGTGACCGGCAGCGTAGCCAGCGCCTTGTTGTCGGTGAGTGCATATCCCGCCAGGCCATTGATTGCAATGACGGTCGAGTTGTTGGCGAACAGCAGCGCCTGGCAGGTGGCGAGCAGTGCGACGTTCTTGCGAGCAGCGTTCATTCGGCTTTCCAGGTGAGCTGGGGGGGAAGGTGCGGAGGCGTCCGACAGCGCTGCGATTGTGCCGCCGCCAACGGAACCGCGAGTAGCAGACGGGCCGATGTAAGCGTGTGGCAAGGATTATAGAGGAGGCGAAGACAGGGTGCCCCGGGGACCGGGGCGATGGACCCTGATCGTCCGTCTATGAAAAAATGTGAGTTTCCCTATGAAAAACGTGTCGTGTGTCGTTGACAAACGCTTTTCCCTAGAGCATCCTGCGCTCGCATGCACATAGCGTGCGTTGTGTGCAGTAAAAAATTACTTGGCATTTTTAACACGCGTCAATTGCTGAAAGGGAGTACCGAGGATGGCCACGAAGAAAAAGGCAGCTGCTAAGAAACCCGCGAAAAAGAAATCCGGCGCGAAGCGCAAACCAAACGCCGCCTTCATGAAGCCGATGATGCCGAGCGCTGCGCTCGGCGCGGTGATCGGCGCGAAAGCGATGCCGCGCACCGAAGTCACCAAGAAGATCTGGGACTACATCAAGAAAAACAAGCTTCAGGACAGCAAAAATCGTCGCAACATCAACGCCGATGACAAGCTGAAGGAAATCTTCGGCGGCAAGAAACAGGTGTCGATGTTCGAAATGACCAAACTGGTCAGCAAGCATCTGAAGTAATACACGTCATTCGCCGCTCACACGGCGAATAACGAACGCCCGGTTGCGCAAGCAGTCGGGCGTTTTCATTTGTGCAGCCGCTACGTCGGGAGCCCGCTCCTGTCTTAGCCGCCTCAGCGCATCCGCCTCCGTGAAACCGCCTCACGGCGGTGGGCCACCCAGCCTGAGCACTACCTCCCTGCGATTGCCGCGTTGCGCCCATTCCAGAGGGGTACGCCGCGCCGCCACCAGCCCCTGATCGGCGCCGCCGGTGAGAAGCAACTCCACCATGTCCAGGCGGCCGCGCCATGCGGCAAGCGTGAGCGGTGTGTGCTTCATGTCGCGCGGATCGCCCTTGACGTTCGGGTTCGCGTGCGCATCGAGCAGTGCGCGCACTGCCTCGAGCTTGCCCGACTCCACCGCCTCGAGCAGCGCGGTCGCGTACTCCGAATCGACGACGTCCGGGTTCGCTCCGCCACGCAACAGTGCCGCCACCGTGCCTGCATCGCCGAAACGCGCAGCGATATGCAGCGCGGTCCGGCCGCGGATGTCTCGCGCGTTCGCATCCAGGCCAAGACCGGTCAGCCCGGCCGCACGCGCCTGACGATCGGTCTCGCTGCCCGCGCCAAGCAGCGCAATCTGCAGCAGGCCCCGCCCCTGATCGTCGAAAGTGCGCCGCAGGTCGCCGCGGTTGGCCGCGAGCAATTGCAGGAGCGGCAGTGCCTCGGCAATGCCGCGTCGGGAGGCGAAGGCCAACACCGCAGGCACCTGCATGTTGTGCGCGCCGCCGTGGTTCGCATCGGCACCGCGCTCAAGCAGGCGAGCCGCGAGCTTCAGGTCGCCCTCGCGTACCGCAGAGGCGAGCGGCGTCAGCCCTTGCGCCCCGGCGCGGTTGATGTCCGCTCCGCGATCGATCAGCAGCCCCGCCACCTCGCGCCCGCGTCGCCGCAGGGCAGAGGTGAGCGGGGTATCGCCTTCCGCATTCACCGCATCGATCGCCGCGCCACGATCGAGAAGCGCTGTGGATATTTCCGCGAGATCATGCGACGCCGCGTAATGCAGCGCGGTGCTTCCCCCCTTATCACCCGCATTCACCTCGGCGCCTTCGGCAAGCAGCAACTGCACCGCCGCAAGGTCGCTCGCGCCGGACACCGCGGCATGCAGGACGCGCATGCCCTGCGCGTCTGCCGCAACGAGAAGGCCGCGATCGGCCGCAAGCAGGGTTCGTGCAAGCAACAGGTCGCCCTTGCGAAGCACCCGGACGAAGGCCTCCAGCGGCGTCGACGCCAACTTTGGCGCCTCGGGCTGGGCGGGAGGCTGCAACCGCAGCCGGATCTGCGCGTGTGTCGGCAACGACAGTACTACGGCAAAAAGAGCAAGGAGAACGCGATGCGTCATGCGTGCGGCCCGAGCAGTCCGCCGAGCATGGCCTGCAGGGCGTGCGCGCTCTCGCGGGGTTTCTCGAACGGAAACAGATGCCCCCCCTCGATCAGGTCGACACGAAAATGCTTGCGTGTGATCGCAAGGCCCACCTGGCGCAATTCGTAGGAACCGGTCCCGCCGATGAATCCCGCCGGTACCTTCAGGCGCGGCAGGTAATACGCAAGATCATGCGGGAT
>CAMBSA010000420.1 GCA_945869935.1 Bordetella parapertussis
GCCGCCGGTATGGCTTATGTCGAAGCACTCCACGCGCTGGATCGTATCGGGCAGACCGAGGCCTTCTCGCAGCGCGACCAGCCTTGCCTCCTGCGTACTCTGCTCGGACAGCCGCTGGCGGAGAGCCTGGCGTGCGTTCTCGACCGCCATGTCCAGCCAGGCGCGACGCTCGCCCGCCGGTCGTGTCACCACATGGACCTTGTGCCCGGAATGCTCGGTGAGCACGGTCGCGAGATCGTCGCCGTCGATTTCCGCGCCAACGACGATTACGCCCGGCACCGGACGTTCGAGGTAATGCTGCGCGACAAAAGCAACCAGCACCTCGCCTGCGTCCTCACCCTGCGCGTTCTGCGGGAACAGGCTGCGATCACCGAGATGACGTCCGCCGCGAATCATCGCGAGGTTGACGCAGGACACGCCGCGTTCGGAAGCGAATGCAATTACATCGGCATCCTGATCGGAGGCAGATTCGGCGTACTGCCGCTGCGTCATGCGCGCAAGGGACTGGACCTGGTCCCGATAGATCGCCGCCTGTTCGAAATTCAGCGCTTCGGCGGACTTCTGCATCTTGTCGCCCAGACCCGAAATCACCGCGTCGCTTTTGCCATCCAGGAAAAGTTTCGCATGCGAAATGTCCTCCGCGTAAGCCTCTCTCGACACCAGATTCACGCACGGGCCGGAACAACGCCGGATCTGGTGCAACAGACAGGGCCGCGAGCGATTCTGGAACACCGTGTCCTCGCACGTGCGCAGGCGGAACACACGCTGGAGCAGCTGGATGCTCTCCCTCACCGCCCAGGCGTTCGGAAACGGACCGAAATAATCGTTTTGCTGATCGAGCAGGCCGCGGTAAAAACCCAGGCGCGGGAACTCGTGCCCGCTGATCATCAGGAACGGATAGGACTTGTCGTCGCGAAACAGGATGTTGTAGCGCGGCGACAGCGACTTGATCAGATTGTTCTCGAGGATCAGCGCCTCGGCTTCCGATCGGGTGACGGTCGTCTCGATCGATGCGACCTGCGAGACCATCATCGCAATCCTCGGACCGTGCGCCGTCTTCTGGAAGTAGGAGGAAACGCGCTTCTTGAGATCGCGCGCTTTTCCCACATAGAGGACTTCCGACGCTGCACCCATCATCCGGTACACGCCCGGCTTGCCAGGCAAATGCGAGAGATAGCCCTTGATATCGAACGTTCGCGGCTCGCCCGGCGGTGTTTCCGCGCCCGCGGGCGTGGAAGTGCTGTCGTTGCTCACGTTCTTGCTATCCTGCGAGAAACGCCTCGATATCCCGGAACACCGCCTCGAACATCACGGTAGTCAGGCGCCGGGTGTTGGTGTTGTAACGACTGCAATGATAGCTGTCAAAGAGTACGGCGCTCCCGAGATCATGCATCGCCTGATGTGCGAACTTGAACGCCGAAGCCTTGAGGCCGACCGCACGCAGAACCGCCGCATGCGCGACCGTGCCGAGTGCAAGGATGGCTCGCGGTTTCGCGAAAGCAATCTCAGCAGACAGGAAACCGTTGCAAAGTTTCACCTCCGCCGGAAGCGGCTTGTTCTCGGGCGGCAGGCATTTCACCGCGTTGGTGACACGACAATTTTCGAGGACCAGACCGTCTTCGGGATCGGCCGTCCCCACCTTGTTGGCGAATCCGAACTTGAACAGTGTCTGGTAAAGCAGGATGCCGGCGTAATCACCGGTGAAGGGCCTGCCTGTGCGATTGGCACCGTGCATGCCAGGCGCGAGCCCGACGACCAGCAGCTTCGGCTTCGTGGCGCCAAAGGGCGGCACAGGATGCGCAAAATAATCCGGACGGTCGCGCCGCACCCCGTCGAGGAAGCTCGCAAGCCTCGGACAGGCTCGGCAGTTTGCGTCGTACAGGGATGACATGTTCAGGCGCGCTTTGTGCCATCCGGCGCGTAGGCGAGTTCGTGCAGCACAAGCGCGTCCGCGTAGCCCGGATTCGCCGCAGCCGGACGACCGGGATTGAGCCCGCGCAGGCGTTCGATACGCCCAATGTCCACCGGACCTGCGCGGTATCCATCGACGAGTTCGCGCGCCAGGTCGGGACGGTTGCAGACCAGGACCATGTCGCACCCGGCTTCGATGGCAGACCGCGCGCGTTCGATGACCCCGCCCACGACGCTTGCACCTTCCATGGTCAGATCATCGCTGAAAATCAGCCCGTCGAACCCCAGCCGTCCGCGAAGAATGTCGCGCAACCAGACAGACGAGAAGCCGGCGGGATGCGCGTCCACCGCCGGGTAGATCACGTGGGCGGGCATGATCGCGGCGAGTCCCTGCGGAATCAGCATCCGGTAGGGCTCGAGATCGATGCGTTCTATCTCTGTGCGCCCCCGCCCATCCACGGGAATTGCCACGTGCGAGTCCGCCTCTGCCCAGCCGTGACCGGGAAAATGCTTGCCCACCGAGGCCATACCCGCCTCGGCAAGTCCGGCGACAAGTGCGCCCGCCACTTCACCCACGAGGCCAGGATCGCCGGAAAACGCGCGGTCACCGATCACCTCAGAGCGACCGAAATCCAGATCGAGGACCGGAGTGAAACTCAGGTCGACACCGTCCTCCAGAAGTTCGGCGGCAAGGATCCGACCTTCGGCTCGTGCAAGTTCGAGCCCCGAGGCGTGGTCCCGGATAACCGCTTCACCAAGCGAACGCATCGTCGGCAGGCGTGTATAGCCTTCGCGAAACCGCTGCACTCGTCCGCCTTCATGATCGACCGTGATCAGCAATTCAGGCTTTCGCAGGGTACGAATGGACGACGTCAGGGCCCGGAGGCGGTCACGTGACTCGAAATTCCGGGCGAACAGGATCACCCCACCGACCTCGGGATGCATCAGCAGGTTGCGTTCATCAGCCGTCAGTTCAAGGCCGGCTACGTCAACGACCACCCGCCCGAGAGTCATTCCCCCTCCAGTACGATAAAGGCACAAGCCATGCCGGTCTCGTCGGTGATGCTTACATGGGTGTTCACTATGCCCCGCTTTTGCATGAGTATTGATAAGCGCTCGGAACAACGCAGAACCGGCTTGCCCGAGGGGACGTTTTCAACCCAGACGTTCTGCCAGTTGACCGGCGTTCGAATTCCAGTGCCCATCGCTTTGGAAAAGGCTTCCTTCGCTGCGAATCGTTTGGCGAGATATGCGGCCGGTTTGCGATGGCGGCGAAAGTGCTCCAGTTCGGAGCAAACAAGTATCTTCTCCGCGAACCGCTCGCCGAATCGCGCAAGTGCGCGCTCGATGCGCCCGATCTCGCACAGGTCGGTGCCGATGCCAACGATCATTTGCCCCTCACCATCGGCCCGATGG
>CAMBSA010000421.1 GCA_945869935.1 Bordetella parapertussis
ATGTCTTCGCGCATGCACCGCAAAGCCGGGGCGCGACGGACTACGAAGCTCTGCTGGATGAACTGCTGATGAGCGGATTTCTGGAGATCTGAAAAGCTTTATCCGCAGATGAACGCAGATGAACGCAAATAAACGCTGATGGACGCCGATTTTATCCTAGGGAATCGCTGATCAAGTCCAATTTCGAGGCTTGAAGGTTCAGGGTTCCCTCTGAGATGGGGGAGTTACGAGGGGGCGTAGCTCCCTTGTTCAGTGGCTCCCTAGGCTTATACCGCAAGAGACGTTTCAGTTCTGTACGCCAGTCGCCCAATCTCAGGCGTCTTCTCTTGGGTTTTAAAATAAATGTTCAACAATTGCCCCCGGATTCTGCGCTATCGGAGCGTGAATGTCATCGCGCGTCATTCACTGCAAGGCGCGCACTTGCAGCCAAGAGACCGACGACCTAGGGCCGCAGCCGCAGCGCCATATCCCGAAAACTCATCGACGGCGGCTTCAAACGCCGGTCGGGTTCGCGCCCGCGCTGCTTGAGTTCGGAGCCGAGACTTTGACCACGTGTCCCTTATGAAAGCAGCCCGGTTACAAGGCACACCCGGCAAGCGCCTCCACGACGGTTACCATGACAGGATCCTGTCCCGCCGAACCGGCAAGGAGCCCGCGCCATGATCTGCCAGACCACGATTCGCGTTCCCACCCGCGGCCGCGGGACCACCGAGATCACCGGGCGGGTCGGGAGTTTCGTGGCCGGCAGCGGCATCGGCACCGGACTGTGTCATGTGTTCCTGCAGCACACCAGCGCTTCGCTGATCCTGTGCGAGAACGCCGACCCGGACGTGCGCCGCGACCTGGAAGCCGTGTTCACCCGCCTTGCGCCCGACGGCGACCCCGCCTATGTTCATTACGACGAAGGGCCGGATGACATGGCGGCGCATGCGCGCACGGTGCTGACCACGAATTCGGTCACCCTGCCGGTGGGCGGCGGGAGCCTGATGCTGGGCACCTGGCAGGGGCTGTATCTCTGGGAACACCGCCGCGCGCCGCACGAACGCAGCATCGTTCTCACGCTGCAGGGCGAGAGCTGAACGCGGTCTGACGGGAGTCATTGGCTCCCGCGCAATTCTTCAGTTCACGCGTCGGCTTCCTTCGCCACCACGACAAGCGTCACGCCGCGGCATACCACCGTCTGACCGGCGCGGATCTTTGCCGACTTGCGGCTCTCGGGCTGGCCGTCGACCGTGACTTCGCCGTCGGCCACCATGCGTTTGCCCTGACCGCCGCTGTCCGCGACACCGGCAAGTTTGAGCAGATTGCACAACTCGATGAATTCGGCGTTGAGCTGGAACGGCACGGAACTGGAAGTATTCATCCCCGGATCATACGTGGTCCCGAGGGCGCGTCGCGCCAGACGTCTGCGTGTACTCCGGCACAGTGTGCAGGCAGTCAGATTCCGGTTCGTTAGATGTCCAATATATTGATATCCAATCATCTTGACTTGCCCCGGCCTCTGGGTAGAATCTTTCTCCTGCACGCGCCAGGCATAGACGGAGCGCGTCACCCGACGAGAGGGGCTCCCCCCTCCGAACAGGTCCAAGGAGGACACATGAGGAAGTCTCTGATCGTGCTCGCCGCGCTGCTCGCGGTCGCGGGTGCGCAGCAAGTCCAGGCACAGGCGTTTCCCAATCGACCGATGCGGATAATTGCCACGGTGCCGCCGGGTTCGGCGCCCGATGTCGTCGCCCGGACCGTGGCGCAGCGCCTCTCTGCGAACACCGGGGTGCCGGTGACGGTGGACAATCGCACCGGTGCGGGCGGGCTGATCGGCGCCAACACCGCCGGCGGCGCCGCGCCCGACGGCTACACGCTGCTGCTCGCCGATACCGGCATCTTCGCCATCCTGCCGCACGAGCATTCCTCGTTCGACCCGCTCAAGTCGCTGATTCCGGTCACCTCCGCCGGAACCACGCCGCTGTTCCTCGCGGTCGGCGCGGGGCTGAATGCGAGCAGCGTCACCGAACTCATCGCCGCGGCGAAAGCGAAGCCCGGCATGGCCTACGGATCCGGCGGCAACGGAGGCGCTGCGCACCTGTTCATGGAACTGTTCAAGTCGCTCTCCGGCACCGACATGACCCATGTCCCCTACAAGGGCGTCGCGCCGGCGGTCGCAGCGGTCGTCGCGGGCGAGGTCGTGGCGGTGTTCTCCGGACTCAACCTGCTGGTGCCGCAGGAAAAGGCCGGGAAACTCAGGATCATCGCGGTGGCTTCGCAGACGCGCACCGGCCTGATGCCCGCTCTGCCGACGGTGGCCGAAGCCGGCCTGCCCGGGTTCAACATCAAGACCCTGACCCTCGGCTTTTTTGTTCCGGCGGGCACGCCGCAGGACGTCGTCAACAAACTGCGCGCCGATCTGACCGCGGCGGTGAAGGCCCCGGATGTGCGCCAGCGCCTGAACACGCTCGCGGTGGAGGAACCCACCGACTTCACACAGGAATACCTCACCGAGATCGTGCGCAGCGAACTCGTTCAGTACGGCAATCTGGTCAAGGCAGCCAACGCCGCCGCCAGAAAGTAGCCGGTCCACCGTATTCAACATCTCGCAAGGGAGACACCGTGTGCTGAAATCAGGAATGAAACTGGGATCGCTCGGAGGAGCGCAGACCTTCGGCGACCAGGCATCGAGGGAACTGATGAGCCGTTATCCCGAGTTTGCGGAGATCGTCTATTCGCAGACCGCGGAAGAGGTCGTGGATTCGGTGCTGGAAGGAAAGATCGCCGCCGCCTGCATCCCCGAACAGATGACCAATACCGGCTTTCACCCGCGCGACCAGTCGCTGGTGGTGAAGCCCGGCTCGAAGCTGCACATCATCGCCGAGACCACGCACGAATATCACTGCTCGCTGCTCGGCAAGCCCGGCGCCACGATGGCGCAGATAAAACGTGTCATCGGCCACACCGGATCGGTCACGCAGAGCCGGCGCTGGATCGAGAAGAACATGCCCGGCGTCGAAATCGAGATCGTCCACACCAATTCACGCACGGCCGCGAAGACGGTGATGGAAAGCGACGGCTCGATCGCCTCGGTCGGCACACCCGGCATGGCGGGCGTCTGGGGCCTGATCGCACTCGCGCGCGACATCGACGAAGGCAGCGTGGGCAACTACTGGGCGATCTCGCGCGATCCCTGCTACAGCGAATCGCCGACGCGCCTCGTGGTGGCGGGACGTTTCATTGATGCGGGCGAACAACAGGGCAAGTTGAGCGGGCTGATCTGCGCGCTTTCGGCCTGCGGCTACGTCATCCAGACGATCTGCTCCCAGCCCTCGGGCA
>CAMBSA010000422.1 GCA_945869935.1 Bordetella parapertussis
CTTGTAGACGTTCATGTCCTCGTAGGGCCGGGGCGGCAGGATCATGCGCGTGATGTGGTTGGTCACACCCGTCGGGCGCATCGCGTCGTACTCGGGCTGCACCACGGTGTTGGTGGAAGGCACCACCACCGCGATCTTGGCGCGGGTGGCGAGTGCGTCGGTGGTGCCGGCAGGCCAGCGCCGTGCGGGAGCGTTCATCGCATTTCCTTGTTGAAACTATTCCGCCGAAGCTTATTCCGGCTTTATGCCCGCGGCCTGGACCGCGGATCGCCAGAGCGCGCTGTCGTTGCGGATGAGCTCCGCGAATTCGGCGGGCGTGTTGCCCACCGGGTCCACGCCGATCGCCACCAGCCGCGCGGCGGTGGCGGGTTCGCGCACCGCTTTTGCGATCTCGGTAGCGAGGCGATCGACGATCTCGCGCGGCGTGGCCGCGGGTGCAAGATAACCGTTCCAGGTGATGGTGCGAAAGCCGGGGTAGAGCTCGGCGATCGGCTGCAGCTCGGGCAGCTGCGGAAACCGGCGCTCGCTTGATACGCCAAGCAGGGTGATCTTGCCGCTCTTCGAGTGCTGGATGAGTTCCGCCGCGTTGCCGAAGTACATCTGCACCTGGCCTGCGACCAGATCCGCCACCGCCGGTCCGCCGCCCTTGTAGGGGATGTGCGTCATCTTCAGCCCCGCGCGTTGCGCGAACAGCGCGCCTGACAGATGGCCGATGCTTCCGGTGCCGCCGGAGGAGTAGTTGATCTGCTCCGGCCGCAGCTTCACGTAGTCCACGAACTCCTTCACGGTCTTCGCGGGAATCGACGCGGTGATGCCGAGCACGAAGGGGTTGGTGCCGACGATCGACACCGGCGCGAAGTCCTTCAGCGCGTCGTAGCCCACCTTCTGCAACAGCGGCACCACCGAGATCGGCGGCGTTGCGGCAAAGAACAGCGTGTAGCCGTCGGCCAGCGAGCGTGCGACGAATTCCGCCGCGATCGCGCCACCCGCGCCGACGCGGTTCTCGACCACAAACGGCTGGCCGAGCGTCACGCTGAGCCGATCGGCAGTGATGCGCGCCTGCTGGTCGGTGTTGCCGCCGGCGGCGAAGGGCACGATCACGCGCACCGGCCGCTGCGGCCAGGCTTGCGCGAGCGCGCTGCCCGCACTGACGGATACGAGTGCAAGCACGACGGCGATGCGATGAGTGATCGACATGATGGCTCCTGAAACGAATGCGGCTGCGACGCCTTAGCGGAGCGTCACTTTCCCGGTCACAGCAGATGCGCCCTTGTTCTCGATCCAGAGCGACACCGCACGGCCTTCGCGCTTGCCGTTGACCGTGATCGATGCCGGCAGCGTCACCGCCTGACGCGCGGTGAATTCGAAGGACTCGACTTTCTCCGAAGGCAACTCGCGTGCCACGAGATCCACCATCAGCGTCGCGAGCAGCGGCCCGTGTACCACGAGACCGGGATAGCCTTCCACCTCCTTCGCGTACGGCGCGTCGTAGTGGATGCGATGCCCGTTGAAGGTGATGGCGGAGTAACGGAACAGCATCACCTCGTTTGGCGTCACGCCGCGCGAAAAGTCGGCAGCAGGCATCGGTGCCGGCGCGCGGGCCGAATTAGAGGGAGCGCCCGCAGAGGCGGGCTTTGGCGCTTCGCCCGCTGCCGCCGGCTTCGGATCGTCGCGGTACACCACCGTCTGCTCTTCCATCACTTCGCCGCCCGACTGGCTGGTGGTGGTGTGGCGCAACACGAGGAACACCAGCTGGCCGGTGGAGCCGGTCTTCGCTTGCACCGACACCACTTCGGAACGCTTCGCGAGCTTGTCGCCCACGCGCAGCGGCGCGCGGAATTCGAATTTGCTGCCCGCCCACATGCGTCGTGGCAGGGCTACCGGCGGAAGAAAGTCCCCGCGCTTCGGGTGACCGTCGCGGCCGACTTCCGACACCTGCACGATTGCCTTGTTGAAGATCAGGTGTGCGAGCGGCGGCATCGGCGCGCCGTCCTTCACCGTGAGGTCCTTGTAGTCGAGCGTGGACAGCCACGCGCGGTAGTGTTCGGGCGCGGCAATGTCGGTGCAGACTTCGGAGCGGCCCACCCAGGGCTGGTATTGGCTGACGTCCATGATCTCGTGTTTGCCCTTATCTGCGTTCATCTGCGGTTTCAATGAATATGCCTTTTCATTCAGTACGACCGCGGTAATCCGAGCACGTGTTCCGCGATATACGACAGAACGAGGTTGGTCGATATCGGCGCGATCTGGTAGAGCCGCGTCTCGCGCCACTTGCGTTCCACGTCGTATTCCTCGGCAAAACCGAAACCGCCGTGGGTCTGCAGACAGGTGTCTCCCGCCTGGAAGGACGCTTCGGCGGCGAGCTGCTTGGCCATGTTCGCCTCCTTGCCGCAGGGCTGGCCGGATTCGTACAGCGCGGCGGCGTGTTCCACCATCAGGGATGCGGCCTCGGTGGCCATGTAGGCGCGGGCGATCGGGAACTGCACGCCCTGGTTCTGGCCGATCGCGCGGCCGAAGACGCGGCGTTCGTTGGCGTAGCCGGTGGCCTTCCCGATGAACCAGCGCGCGTCACCGATGCACTCGGCGGCGATCAGGATGCGCTCGGCGTTCATGCCATCGAGGATGTAGCGAAAGCCGCGGCCTTCCTCGCCCACCAGGTTCTCCGCCGGGACTTCCATGTTGTCGAAGAACACTTCGGTGGTGGCGTGGTTGATCATGGTGCGGATCGGGCGGATCGTAAGTCCGCGATCGAGCGCCTTTTTCATGTCGACGATGAAAACAGACATGCCTTCGCTCTTCTTCGCCGTTTCTTCCTTCGGCGTGGTGCGCGCAAGCAGCAGCATCAGGTCGGAATGCTCGGCGCGCGAGGTCCACACCTTCTGGCCGTTGACGATGTACTTGTCGCCCTTCTTCACCGCGGTGGTGCGGATCGAGGTGGTGTCGGTGCCGGCGGTCGGCTCGGTCACGCCGAAGGCCTGCAGCCGCAGCTCGCCGCGGGCGATCTTCGGCAGGTACATCGCCTTCTGCGCGGGCGAGCCGTGGCGAAGCAGCGTGCCCATGATGTACATCTGCGCGTGGCAGGCCGCTCCGTTGGCGCCGCTGCGCTGCACTTCCTGCAGGATCGCCGCGGCGGTGGACAGGCCCAGCCCCGAGCCGCCGTACTCCTCCGGAATCAGGCAGGAGAGGTAGCCCGCTTCGGTGAGCGCGCGCACGAAGTCGGTGGGGTAGCGGCGCTCGCGGTCGAGCTCGCGCCAGTAGTCCATCGGGTAGGTGGCGCAGAGTTTTGCAACCGCGTCGCGGATGTCCTGCAGTTCCTGGGG
>CAMBSA010000423.1 GCA_945869935.1 Bordetella parapertussis
AGAAAACACAAATAGTATCGAGGGTCAGTGTCGAACGGTTAATGCGCATTTGCTGCGCGAAAGTATTTAGGGAGCCACTGAACAAGGGGGCTACTCCCCCTCGTAACTCCCCCATTTCAGAGGGAACGCTGAACCTTCAAGCCTCGAAATCGGACTTGATCAGCGATTCCCTAGGACGGGTTCACGGTCTGGACTGCGCGCGCCTGATCAGAACCGGCCTCAAACACGCGCACCTGCACCGATTGAAGCTGGACATCGCGCGGCAACCTGAACGTGCTTTCCACCCGGTTGAAATACTTGAAGTTCAGCTTGAAGCCCGAGGAGTCGGTCGCCAACTTGTCGGGCAAAACGATAATACCATCGCGTCCCTGAGTCCGTGTATTGAGAACCAGTTGCAATGATCCCAGGAAAGGCTTGTCCCTCCGGCCTCCTATCACAAGCAACAGGCGGTAACGGTATTCACCCGGAACCGGCTCGTGATCAACCTTGAAACGGTGAATGCTGAGCTTGTCGGTGGCAGGGCCCAGATTGTCAAAAAAGGAGAGGTCTTCCTTCATCCGGGTGTTTTCCTCCATCAGGACCTTCACCTGGGATGCAAGCTGCGTCTGGGCGGACTGTTCAATCTTGAGCTTGGACTCGCTCGCGTCCGCGAGTGCACGCAGATTGCGCGTTTCCGATTCGAATCGGCCAACTTTTTCCCGAAGGCGAACGAGCTCGCTCTCGAGTTCGCTCGTATCGAACCCCGCGAACCGACGGCCTGCGTCATAGACCCAGGCGGCGAGCGCGAGTGACAAGGATGCCACCACCGTCATGCCGAGCCAGCGCCAGTACCACGCGACATGCGTGCGGACCGTCATCGGCCGCTTGGCAATGCCAAAACGTTGTCGCAGACGCCTGAATAGGCTCGCCATGTCGTGAGAACTTACGGGACCACGGCTATGTCGCCAAGACCCGCAGCCTCGTCGAGCCCGAAGAGCAGGTTCATGTTCTGCACCGCCTGACCCGCCGCACCCTTGGTCAGATTGTCGATGACCGACAGTATCACCAGGGTATCGCCACCCTGTGGCCGGTGAATCGCAATACGACAGGTGTTCGCGGCACGCACCGAACGCGTGTCGGGATGGCTCCCCGGCGGCATCACGTCCACAAAGCGCTCCCCCGCGTATCGCGCCTCGAACAGGGCCTGAAAATCGGCCTCGCGGGTGATTCTCGCGTACAGCGTGGCGTGAATGCCGCGGATCATCGGCGTCAGGTGCGGCACGAAAGTCAGTCCCACGGACCGACCGGCCGCGCGCGCCAATCCCTGCCGGATTTCCGGCCAGTGCCTGTGGCCGGAGACGCCGTAGGCGGAAAAGTTATCCGCCGCCTCGCTGAAAAGAATATTGACTTCGGCCTTGCGACCCGCACCGGACACGCCGGACTTCGCATCGGCGATCAGATGATCGGTGTCGATCACGCCCGCCTCGACAAGGGGCAGAAAGCCCAACTGGGTCGCCGTCGGATAGCAACCCGGATTGGCGATGATGCGCGCCTTTCGCACCGCCTCCCGATTGATCTCGGGCAGACCGTACACCGCCTCTGCAACGAGATCCGGAGCAGCATGCTTCGCCTTGTACCAGCGTTCCCACTCCGCGATATCCTGGATCCTGAAATCGGCCGACAGGTCGACGATCTTCACCCCCGCATCGACCAACTCGCGCGCCTGCCCCATCGCCACCGTGTTTGGTGTCGCGAAAAAAACGACATCACACTTGTCGAGGCCGGCGTCGGCGGGGGCCGAGAACTTCAGCGAAACACGCCCGCGAAGGCTCGGAAAAAGCTCGGCCACCGGCATACCGGCTTCCTTGCGCGAAGTAATCGCCTGCAGCGATACACCGGGATGGCGCGCGAGGATGCGCAACAGTTCCACTCCCGTATAACCGGTGCCGCCGACGATTCCTGCCTTGATCATGCCGTGCTCCTGCCAGGTACTTTAAGCAAGTTCGGCGTTGCGCAAGTTTGCACGCCGTGATCCGCGCGATGCGACCGGAGAAGCTTGAATCGGGAAGCCCGCATGCCTGCTGCAGAATCCCGTTCCCGATCTTGCCCGGGTACAGACGAAAAAGCCGCCTTTGGAAGGCGGCTTTTCGAAAAAACTGAACCAGAATCTGTCAGCGCTTGGAGAACTGCTTGCGCCGCCGCGCTCCATGCAGACCGACCTTCTTTCGCTCCACTTCACGCGCATCGCGCGTGACGAATCCGGCGGTCGAAAGCGCAGGCTTCAGGGTCGCGTCGTAATCGATGAGCGCGCGGGTGAGGCCGTGGCGCACCGCACCGGCCTGGCCGGACTCGCCACCGCCGTCGACGTTCACCGCGATGTCGAAACTCGCGTCATTGCCGGTGAGAACGAGTGGCTGCCGCGCAACCATCTGACCGGTTTCACGCGCAAAGTATTCGTTCAGCGGACGGTCGTTGACGACGAACGCGCCCTTGCCGGGTTTGATGAACACGCGGGCAACCGCGCTCTTGCGACGGCCGGTGCCGTAATAGTACTTGCCAATCATGCTCTGACCTCCAGCGCCGCGGGCTGCTGCGCAGTATGCGGATGCTCGGCACCCGCGTAGACCTTCAGTTTTTTCAGCATCGCGTAACCCAGCGGCCCCTTGGGGAGCATGCCCTTCACCGCGATCTCGAGCGCCCGCGTGGGGAAGCTCTGCTGCATCTTGGCAAAGTTGGTTTCGTAGATGCCGCCGGGATAACCGCTGTGGCGGAAATATTTCTTCTGCTCGGCTTTGTCGCCGGTCACGCGAATTTTCTCCGCGTGTACGACAACGATGTAATCGCCGGTGTCCACATGCGGAGTGAACTCGGGCTTGTGCTTGCCGCGCAGGCGACGCGCAATCTCCGCGGCGAGTTTGCCGAGGACCTTGTCGGTCGCATCGACAACAAACCACTGGTGACGTACGTCCTGGGGGCGGGCGGAGAAAGTCTTCATTTTCGTCGGGCCGCTTATTCGGGTTTTGCTGCTTCGGTTTTTGCTGCGTCGATTTTTGCTACATCAGATTACCGCGCGGTTTTTTACTGCGCGTAACGACTGCGTGGGTGACTGCCGCAGTTGACTACCTACCCATCGCCTACTACCGCGACAGATAACCCGAGAGTTTATTGAGGAAGTCCTCTAGTGTCAAACGCCGTATTCACGAATAATGCCGCCCAACCCGTTCGGTCCGCCACGCGGAGCGCCCCGGATTGCATTTCAACCGAAGGCACAAAAAAAACGCAGCCCAAAGGGCTGCGAATAATTCCACCAAAGGAGGAGGGTGGAGGAGAC
>CAMBSA010000424.1 GCA_945869935.1 Bordetella parapertussis
GCAAGTCCGAGGAACTCGCCGCGGTCGAAAAAGAGCAGAAATCCGAGCGCGACGGGCTGCTGAAGCAGAAATCCGAACACAAGCAAGTGCTGGAGAAGGCGTCCTCGCAGATCCGTGACCAGAAGCGGCAGGTGAAATCGCTCGAGCGCGACGAGCAGCGCATGACCCGCCTGGTGGAAAAACTCACCCAGGCCATCGCGGCGGCGCCCGCACAGCGCAGCGCCCCCAGCACCGCCGCCGGCCCGCGCAACGAGCGCGTGCCCGAACGCGGAGCGTCGGAGGTCGCGTTTGCCGGACTCAAGGGAGGCCTGCGCCTGCCGATCCGCGGCGACGTTACAAATCGTTACGGCACTTCCCGGACCGGCGGCGGTCCAACGTGGAAGGGCCTGTTCATCCGCGGCCGTTCGGGCGAGGAAGTCCGCGCGGTGGCGGGGGGCCGGGTGGTGTTCGCCGACTGGATGCGCGGCTTCGGCAACCTGCTCATCCTCGACCATGGACAGGGTTATCTCAGCATTTACGGAAACAACGAATCTGTTCTGAAGGCGGTCGGCGATGAAATCCGCACCGGAGACGTGGTCGCTACCGTGGGTTCCAGCGGTGGTAATCTGGATCCGGGGCTATACTTTGAGATGCGCCACGAAGGCAAGCCGTTCGACCCGATGTCGTGGGTGAAACTGCGATAGCCGCGGGCCCTGGTCAGGCAGGACGGATGCGGTACGGAATTTGCACGCAACACTCGTAGTTCAACCCGAACACACCAACGCAGCACGGAGCAACACCATGCCATCAAAGCTCAAGCAGGCCAGCCTCGTTGCCGTCGGCGTCATCGCCGGCATCCTGCTCAGCCTCAACTTTTCCGCCGTCGCGCAGCGCGAACCCTCGCGCTTCCCGCTGCCGGTCGACGAGCTGCGCTCCTTCGCCGAGGTATTCGGCGCGATCAAGAGCGGCTATGTCGAATCGGTGGAGGACAAGAAGCTCATCAACGGCGCGATCAACGGCATGCTCTCGGACCTCGATCCGCACTCGGCCTATCTCGACCAGGAGGCGTTCAAGGAACTGCAGGTCGGCACGCAGGGCGAGTTCGGCGGTCTCGGCATCGAGGTCGGCATGGAGGACGGCTTCGTCAAGGTGGTGTCGCCGATCGAGGACACGCCCGCGTTCCGCGCCGGCCTCAAGCCGGGCGACCTGATCATCAAGCTCGATGACACGCCGGTGAAGGGCATGTCGCTCAACGACGCGGTCAAACGCATGCGCGGCAAGCCGAAGAGCCCGATCCGCCTGACCATCATTCGCAAGGGCGAGCCCAAGCCGCTCGAAGTCACGCTGATCCGCGATGTCATCCGCGTGCAAAGCGTGAAGTCCAAGATGATCGAGCCGGGCTACGGCTGGGTGCGCATCTCGCAGTTCCAGGAACTCACGGTCGAGAACATGGTCAAGCACATCAACGGCCTGTACAAGGACGGTCCGCTGAAGGGCCTGATACTCGACCTGCGCAACGACCCGGGTGGCCTGCTCAACGGCGCGGTGGGCGTATCGGCGGCCTTCCTGCCGCCGAAGGCCCTGGTGGTGTCCACCGACGGTCGCACCGAGGACGCGCGGCGCAAGTTCCTCGCCTCGCCCGAGGACTACATGCGCCGCAGCAGCGACGACACCCTGAAATCCCTGCCCGCGGCGATCAAGACGGTGCCGATGGTGGTGCTGGTCAACAGCGGCTCGGCCTCGGCGTCCGAAATCGTCGCAGGCGCCTTGCAGGACCACAAGCGCGCCACGGTGATGGGCACGCAGACCTTCGGCAAGGGCTCGGTGCAGACCATCATGCCGCTTGGCAACAACACCGCGATCAAGCTGACCACCGCGCGTTACTACACGCCCAGCGGCCGCTCGATCCAGGCCAAGGGCATCGTGCCTGACATCAACGTCGACGACGGCCTGCCCTCGCTCGCCCGGGTGCGCGAAGCCGACCTGGACAAGCACCTGAGCAACAACCAGGACAAGGATGCGGAGAAGAACAAGCCGGTGCGCGCGAGCGCTCCCGCCACGGCCCCCGGCGCCGCCCCGAATCCCGACGAGAAAGCACTCATCCCGATGGAATTCGCGACCGACAAGGACTTCCAGTTCCAGCAGGCGATGAACCATCTCAAGGGCCGGCCGGTGGTCACAAGCCAGCAGACCGCGAAGGCGCCCGAACCGGCGCAGCCCGCGAAGAACTGAGCGATCGCTGAACGCGGCGCAATCGCTGCGGAATGAACCGGTGCATCGCGCGGTTCATTCCGCAGTTTTCATTTCAGGACCGGCGATTTCCGCCCGCTGATGTTCGGCCACTGAAGTTCGACCACTGAATCCCGACCCCTGATTCCCAACCATGATCGACGAACAACTGCTTCGCTACTCGCGGCACATCCTGCTTGACGAACTCGGCATCGAAGGTCAGGAACGCCTGCTTGCCGCGCGTGCGCTGATCGTCGGGGCCGGCGGGCTCGGCTCGCCGGCGGCGATGTACCTCGCGGCGGCGGGCGTCGGCACGATCGTGCTTGCCGACGGCGATACGGTGGATCTCACCAATCTGCAGCGCCAGATCATGCACACCACGCAATCCGTCGGCACGCCCAAGGTCGAGTCGGGCCGCGCCGCCCTCGGCCGCATCAATCCCGGCGTGCGGGTCGAATGCATCGGTGTGCGGCTGGAAGGCGATGCGCTGGGGGCGGCGGTCGCGGCGGCGGACGTCGTGCTTGATTGCAGCGACAACTTCGCCACCCGGCATGCGGTGAACCGCGCCTGCGTGCGCCACAGGAAGCCGCTGGTGTCAGGCGCCGGCGTGCGCTTCGACGGCCAGCTCTCGGTGTTCGACATGCGCCGCGACGACTCGCCCTGCTACGAATGCCTGTTCCCGGAGGACGGCGAGACGGACGAGACCCGCTGCGCGGTGCTGGGTGTGTTCTCGCCGCTGGTGGGCGTGATCGGCACGCTGCAGGCGGCCGAAGCGGTGAAACTGCTCGCCGGCACCGGCGAATCCCTCGCCGGCCGGCTGCTGTTGTTCGATGCGCTGCGCACCGAATGGCGATCGATCCGGCTTGCGCGCGATCCGGGATGCAAGGTCTGCGGCAAACCTGCCTAGGACCGGTAAATCGTCAAGTCCGTTGGTTTTCGATTTTCACCGCCAAGGCGCCAAGAAAAGCAAAACCGGAAGGCATCGGAACAGGGAGGGCGGGAGAGCCCGCCCTCCCCGTTACCCCTCCCACCCCGGCAAAGCCCGCATCGAGCGGGCTTTGTTTCATGTGCAACGACTTTGCTTTTCTTGGCGGCCTTGG
>CAMBSA010000425.1 GCA_945869935.1 Bordetella parapertussis
GGGCTTGAACGAGAACCACAACGGGCTGGTCAGGAGATACATTCCCAAGAAGAGTTCCCTGGCGCAGTACACACAGGCCGATCTGGATGAGATCGCACATCAGCTTAACCATCGGCCCCGAAAAACCCTTGGCTACCGAACTCCAACTGAACTACTTATGAGACACTCCCCTCGTAAAAAGAGCGCACTTCGCAATTGAATCCGCCGGCGCTTTTGAAATAAATGTTTGAGATTCAGAGTGGCGGCTTACGAACCTGTTACCTCAAGTACTGCCGCCATCGCACTGTCGCCAGCGGCGCAGCCGTGGAAAAGTCCGCGTCCGCCGCCGCGCATCACCAACTCCTCGATCATCTCCATGATCGCCCGCAGCCCGGTCGGGCCCTGCGGATGTCCCCAGACGAGCGAGCAGCCGTAGTTGTTGATCTTCTTCACGTCAAAGCCGAATTCGCGCGAGAAGACGATGTCGTTCACCGCAAACGGGTTGTGCGACTTCACCGCATCGATGTCCTTGATGGTCAGGCCGGCATTCTTTAGCGCCGCCCTTGCCGCGGGTACAGGCGCCTGCGGCATGAAGGCGAGGTCGGTGCGCGCAAGGCCGAACCCGAGCAGGCGGATCGTTATCTCCGGTCGCGCGCTCAGTTCCTTCGCCTTTTCCTTAGTGGTGACGACGATTCCCGCGTTGCCGTCGGCGGGATGCGTCTGTCCGCCGTAGTTGACAGTACCGTCGGCCAGCACCGGCTTCAGCTTGGCGAGGCCTTCGGCGGTGGTCGGGTGTATTCCTTCGTCACCGGCAAGCGTACCCACTGTCTTGCGGTACTTCGGATCGGGTATCTCGAAGGGCAGGGTCATGTAACGCTTGTGGAAGGCATGCTCGTTGGCGCAGGCATCCGCATACTGGGCATACCGCTGCAGCACCACGTCGTTCTGCTCGGCGGTGGAGATTCCGTACTTCTTTGCAACGTTTTCAGCGGTCGTCACCATCGCGCATTTGGCAAGCGGGTCCCGGCTGAAATTGTCGAGCACCCAGTCCTCGTGCGCACCCGTGCCGCCGGCGCCGCCGGGATTGGGGAAATACAGGTGCGGACCGTTGGAGGTCTTGTCCGCGGTGATCACGATCGCGCACTCGGCCATCTCGGACGCTATTTCCTGCGAGGCCATCTGCAGCACGCGTGCGCTGGTGGCGCAGGCCTGGTTGATGGTCGGACCGCCGACGTGGGCAGCGCCCATCATGCCGGTCACCCACGGCAGGCCGAAGAAGCAGGACAGCGACGGAATCGTGGTGCCGAGCACGCCGAAATCGAAGACCTTGTTGTCGATCTTGCGCCGGGCGAGTTCGCCGCGGGCGACATGCGAGGCAAATTCCAGCGGATGCAGGTGTGAAAGGCTGCCTTGCCAGCGGGCGAAGGGAGTGGACCAGTAGGCGCCGTAGGGAATGTAGGTCTGTCGCATGGAGTTTCCTTCGAAGGGCTGTCCGGCCCGGCCGCGTGGCCTGTCACCGGAGCATGGATGACGCGTATTTTATCCGGGAGCCGCGCCGCCCGGACCGGGCAGGGCGACTAAATGCCGAGGTAGGCGCGTTTGAGTTCCGCGTTGGCGAGCAGTTGCGCGGGTGTGCCCTGGAAGGAAATCGCGCCGTTCTCCATGACGTAGGCCCGCCGTGCAATTTCCAGCGACTGGCCGACGTTCTGCTCAACCAGCAGAATCGCAAGGCCGTCGGCGTTGAGCTTCGCAATCAGCGCGAACAGTTCCTCCACCAGCAGGGGCGACAGGCCGAGGGACGGTTCGTCGAGGATCAGCAGCCGGGGCTCGCCCATCAGCCCGCGCCCGATGGCGAGCATCTGCTGCTCGCCGCCCGAGAGCGTGCCCGCGCGTTGCCGGGTGCGCTCGCGAAGCCGCGGAAAGATGCCGAACACGCGCTCGAGATTGGCGGCGCGGCGCGCGCGTCCGCGCCGGTAGCTGCCGAGTTCGAGGTTCTCCATCACGTCGAGATTGGGGAAGATCCTGCGGCCTTCGGGTACCTGGATCAGCCCCGCGGCCACGATGTCGGTGTGTCGCGCTTGGCTGATGTCGGTGCCCTCGAAGCGGACCGTGCCGCCGAATGCCGGGTAGAGCCCGCAGACGGTGTTATTGAGCGTCGACTTTCCCGCGCCGTTGGAGCCGAGCACCGCGACGATCTCGCCCGCCTGCACGTTCAGGGTGATGCCGCGCAGTACCTCCACCGGGCCGTAACCGCCGCGCAGGTCGCGCACCTCAAGCACTGTTCGCCTCCATCGCACGGCGCAGCCGGGCGGCGGTGCCGTGCCCGAGATAAGCCTCGATGACCGCAGGGTCGTTGGCGATCTGGGCGGGTGAGCCCTCGGCAATCAGCCGGCCGTTGGCGAGCACCCAGGTGTGTTCGGACAGGTTCATCACCGCCTGCATCACATGCTCGATCATGAGCACCGTAATGCCGGAGTCGCGGATGCTGCGCACCAGCGGAATCACCTCGGTGATCTCCTGCGGATTCAATCCGGCGAGCACCTCGTCGAGCAGGAGCAGTTGCGGCCCGGTGGCAAGGGCACGCGCGAGTTCCAGTCGTTTGCGCCCGGCAATGGTGAGGTTCATCGCCGGCTTGTCGAGCTGGTCACCGAGACCGACGCGGTGCGCAACTTCCTCGGCTTTCGCGAGCGCGGCCGCGCGGCCTGCGATATGGAGATGCGCGCCGACCGCGATGTTCTCGCGCACCGTCTGCGCGGCGAAGGGCTGCACGATCTGGAAGGTGCGTGTCATGCCGAGGCGGCACACCGCATGGGGGAGGAGTCCGGTGAGGTCGCGTTCCATGAAATGAACCGAACCGCTGTCGGGGCGGATGAAGCCGGAGAGCAGGCCGAAGAAGGTGGTCTTGCCTGCACCGTTGGGGCCGATCAGCGCACTGATCGAACCCGCCTTCAGCGAGATCGAGACGTCCTGAACCGCGCGCAGGCCGCCGAAGGTCCTGGAAAGGTTCCTCGCTTCGAGCATTACGGGCTGCCCTTGCCGCGAAGCCGGCGCAACAGGCCGATGAACCCGCTTGGCAGGAACAGCACCATCACCACGAGCACCACACCGTAGACCACAAGGTTCATGCCGGGCGCCTCGCCCATCAGGTTGCGGGTGAGTTCGCCAAGGAGATGCAGCACCGCCGCGCCGAGCACCGGTCCCCAGAGCGTTCCGATGCCGCCGACGATCGGTCCGAGCAAGGCTTCGACCGAGACCGAAGGCCCGTAGGCGAGATGCGGATCGATGTAGTGCAGGTACTGGGTGTAGAACGCGCCTCCCCCCG
>CAMBSA010000426.1 GCA_945869935.1 Bordetella parapertussis
GACCAGCATATCGCGCGGCGTCCCGGCGGGCGCCCAGACGCCGAGCCAGGACGCGACTTCATAGCCCGGAGATATCTCGGAGAAGGCGGGAATGTCGGGGTAAGCCGGAAGCCTGGTGCCGGACGTTACCGCGATGCCCTTCACTTTCCCGTCCTTGAGCATGCCTGTCGCACTGTTGAGTCCAAAAACTCCGAGCGGAACCTGCCCTCCGATGACATCCGTAATCCTGGATCGCGCGCACTCCGCCACCACCGGCCTTGTTGTCGACGACCACCGGTTGGCCCAGATCCCGGCTCATGGCAGCCGCGATCGGCCGTCCGACGATATCGGGCGTGCCGCCGGTGGGGTAGGGGATAAGGATGCGCAGCGGCTTCGAGGGGGAATCCTGAGCCTGCGCGAGCGGGGAGAGTGCGGGTAGCGCGAGGCATGCGCTGATCGAGAGAGACAGGCGCTGAGCGAGAGCAGAGGGATTCTGAACATGGCGTGGTTCCGGTTACTTGGATTCAGGGGCGAGCGAAATTCGGGGAGCATTTAACCAGCATTTGTCCAAGGATTGCGACGATGCGTTCGCCGGCGTGACCATCGCCATAGGGAGAGCCGCCCTTCGACATCGAAACGTAGTGTGAGGCATCGGTGAGAAGCCGGAACGTCTCGGAGTAGATCAAGTCGACGTCAGTGCCAACGAGTTTGGCAACCCCGCGCTCCACCGCTTCTGGCCGCTCGGTGGTTTCGCGCATTACCAGCACTGGTTTGCCCAGCGCGGGCGCCTCCTCTTGCACACCCCCGCTGTCGGTCAACGTCAGCGTGCATCGGTCCAGCAGCGCAATGAACGCTTCGTAGTTCAGCGGTGCGATGAGGCGTACGCGCTCAAGTCTCCCTAGTTCCCGCCGGACCACGTCGGCAACGTTGGGATTGGGATGGACCGGATAGATGAAAGTGACATCGGTGAACGTCCGGTGCAGACGGGCAATCGCCTCGCAAATGCGCAGCAGCGGCGCTCCGAAATTCTCGCGGCGATGTGCGGTGATCAGAATGACGCGGCCCTCGGCATAGGCCTCAGAAGGCAGCGAGGGCTGCCGAGCGACTATGGCGTGCAGCGCATCTATTACTGTATTCCCGGTAACGTGCACGCTGCCCGGATTCACGTTCTCCGCCAGCAGGTTAGACCGCGCCTGCTCGGTCGGGGCGAAATGCACGGCGGCGACCTGGCTAGCGATGCGACGGTTGAATTCTTCCGGGAACGGATTGGCCAGGTCATGGGTGCGTAACCCGGCCTCCACGTGAGCAAAGGGAATCCGGCGATAAAAACTGGCCAGCGCGCATGCCATTACGGTACTGGTGTCCCCTTGTGCGACAACGAGTTCGGGCTTCTGTCGCTCAAGCACCCGGTCTAGGCCGGTTAGAAGCCGCGACGAGAGTTCGGCGAGCGTCTGGTTTTCTTGCATGAGGTCGAGATCGACGTCGGGGGACAAGCCGAATATCGAGAGCGCCTGTGAAAGCATGTCGCGATGCTGGCCGCTCGCAACTACGACGGTGTCAGCCCACGCTTGCGCCCGCAACGACAGCACCACCGGTGCCATCTTCACTACCTCGGGGCGTGTCCCCATAACGCACAGAATGCGCTTGCTCAACGCGAATATCTCATCGAGATGCTGCGGATCGCGCTCAGAGAGACGCCTTGCGGGGACCTGAAGCGGCATGCTTGTGGACGGCTAGTTGCTTTGCTCTCTCACGCGCGAGCATCTCGAAGTTTCCAACGATGCGCGAAAGCTGCTCGCGCCTGTAGGCCAGGTGGGGAAGGGATCGACGCCCGGCGGGACGCTCAAGCATTTCAGCGATCGCGGCGCGCCAAAGGGTACCGCGCTGGCTCCAGCTGTTGTCCTGAAGGAATCGTGCGACCGCCTCAGGACCCTTCTTTGGCGGCAAGCCGTTGACGCTAGCGCGCTTGATCATCTCAATAAATTCTGCGCTGCTCCGGTACAGGTACACAAAATCCTCGAACGACTCTGATTCGCCGTAAGCAACGGCGAGTGCAGGGACGCCGGCGTGAATGTACTCATAGAGCTTCACCGGATTGACGCCCTCGGTAAGCACGTCCACCACGAAGGGCATCAGCAGAAGATCCGCGTCGTGCATGGCCGCAAGGGCGTCAGGGTGCAGCTTCGGTCCGTGGAACTTGAGCCTCGGGTGCGAGGGCGGCTTGACGATCAGAGGCCCGACGAGATGGCAGACCGCATCAGGCACCTCGTCCAGAGCGCTGATCAGCAGCGCGAAATCGACCCAGGAGGCAACCGTGCCGACGTAGGCCATATGCAGCCCCGGCGGACGCTTCGTTGTCTTCCTGGCACCGGCTGCAGGCTGATCCACGATCGAGGTGGCGTTCTTCACCACCACGATGCTTGATGAGGGCTGGTAACGCTCCGCAATGCGCCGCGCCAGCGTCGGGCTGGACGCGAACAGCAGGTCGGCGCGATCCACAAGCGCGACCTCGTCCAGGCAGTGCCGGGCATGCTTGATGGGGTTGGCGAGCACATCGGGGAATGCCAGGAAGTCGTCCATGCAATCGTAGACGACTCGTACTGAGTCTGGAATTCGCGCACAACCCAGCGAGAACCCTGGCGGGCCGGAAAACCACGCTACGTCGTAGTTTCCAATGATTTCGGGGAATCTCTCGCTGAAAAAGCGGCGCCAGTTGCCATACGGAAACAGGCGCAGGTTCGGGGGGATGGGATTGCGGACCAGTTGCGTGCCGACGTCCGCCGGAAGGTATACATCGATTTCGGACTCCTTCGCGAGCATCGACGCAGCAATATGCGGACGCTGCCATGCCCATCCCCAGAAGCAATGCATGAAATATGCGATACGCGGTGCGGTAGAAATAATGGGGGGAACTCCCTATAGCTGCTGTCGACCTGCCGTTCGCTGCCTGCCTCCCAGGCGGGCAATGCGATATGCCGGACGCATTATAGGAAGTGCGAATGTCGGCCAGCAGATATCAGTTTCGGCGTTACCTAATCTCAGCCGGCCGCCCTCAGTTAGCGGTAATGCCCAGCCGGCGTATGAGGTCCGGCCAGATGGCTAGTTCTGCCTTCCAGATTTGCGCCGTTTCCTCGAGGTTGTTCGGCCATAGGTCGACCCCGAGCGTATTGAACGCTTTGATGACCTCCGGGGTCTTCTGCGCCCTGGTTATTTCGGCATTCAGGCGGACCAGCATATCGCGCGGCGTCCCGGCGGGCGCCCAGACGCCGAGCCAGGACGCGACTTCATAGCCCGGAGATATCTCGGAGAAGGCGGGAAT
>CAMBSA010000427.1 GCA_945869935.1 Bordetella parapertussis
GATCGATGCGCTCGCGGTCAACGACCGCGTGCCCATCGCCAGCGCTGCCGCGGTTACCTGGACCGAGGCGGTAGGCGAATTCGCCTTCGAAATGCTGCGCGAAGCACAGCGCGACCATGAACTCCTGGTCACCGCGATCCGCCAGCGCGAAGGCAGCCGCGCCGAAGCCATCCTGCGGGAACACGCACGCCGAAGCCGCGACGTGCGACTGAAGATGATCGAAGTGCTGCGCGCAAAGAAGCAGAAGTCGGAGTTGCCGGGCCTGACCCTGGTGGTCTGACGCCGCCTGTCCGGTCAGAAGTTGTTTGACCCGCCTGCGCCCTTCCCCCACACTTTCGCGCACTTCCAGGAGGAGTGAACCATGAAACCCGATGATCCCGGCCTGCGCGAGCCGTATATGCTCAGCGGCGGACGCCGCGTCCCAAGCGAAATCGTCGACGGCCGTACCGTGCCCTCCGCCCGCCCGCTGCCGCTGACCGAGCTCGAACGCCACTACCACGCGGTCAGCAATTTCGTGCGCACCTTCGACATCCGGCCCACCGACACGGTGGTGATGCTCACCGACCGGTTGCTCGATCCGCGCGTGGTGTCGGCGATCAGCGGCCTGTGCACAGCTCAAGGCGTGCAGCCTGTCATCATCACCAGCCACACCACCCAGCACTTCTCCATTCCCGAGGAAGTGAAGCCTATCCTCGAGAAGGCAAGCTTCGTGGTCTCGACCTGGTATTGCTCGGTGATGGACCCCTACTGCGTGGCACTGCGCCGCGACCGCGGCCAGCGCTGGGTGAAGATCACCTTCTTTCGCAATCTCGACCTGCTGGAGACGCCGCAGGCGCGGTTTCCGACGGAGGTCATCTCGGCGCTGATTCGAGCTACTTCAGCCCGCGTGCCGGCGAAGCAGGATGTGCGCTTCAGCTTCACCGATGCGCGCGGCAGCGACCTCGCGATCGATCTCAGCGCCGCGATGATGCCGAAGAATTTCGACTCGAGCCGATGGCGCGGCGAACTGTCCGCAAGCCAGCCCGGCTGTTTCGTGCACTACCTGCCGATCCACGGCCCGAACCTCTACCAGCGCGATCTCGTCATCGACAGGCCCGACCAGATCATCCCGATCAACGGCACGATCTACGCGCAATGCGCGACCGCCTTCCCCAAGCCGTTCCAGGAACGCGTCGGCGTGCGCTTCGAAAACGACCGGGTGGTCGAAGTCACCGGCAGTTCTTCGGATGCCGCGATCCTGCGCGAGATGCTGATCGGCGCCCAGATGACCGAACTCGGCTGCGGCTTCAACCCGAAGTGGCCGCGGCATCAGGTCTACCCCGCAGGCTCCAACTCGCCCGGCGCGTTGCATTTCGGCCTGGACATGGTGAAGCCTTCGGACTTCGTGCGCCGGATGATGCCCAACTGGGAAGAGCCGCCTGTGCACATGGATCTCGTCTCCTTCGACTGCACGGCAAAGGCCAACGACAGCGCACTCGTCATCGACGGCTACCTCCAGGCGCTTCGCGACCCGGAGGTGATCGCCGTCGCGGAAAAATACGGCGATGCGGTGGACCTGCTGGAAAACTGGCCTGACTGAAACATGACCCTGTTCATTGGCCCGAAGGACATCGCCCGCCTGCACGACGAGGGCCATGTTTCGATGCGCGACTATGTCGATGCCAACGAGCGCGCCTTTCGCGAGCAGGGCGAACGCTCCATTGCTCTGCTGCCACGGCAGATACTCTGGCAGGACGAAAAGCCCGCCGGCGTGCGCTCGCCTGCCTTCAAGATGAGTGCATCCCTGATGCGCGGATCGCGGGTGATGGGGGCGTCGCTCTATCCCGCGAACTACCGCCTCGGTCATGCCGAAATGTGGATCACGCTGTTCTCGGGCAGCACCGGAAAAATGCTCGCGATCCTGCACGGCAAGGCGCTCAGCCTGTGGAAGACCGGCGCCACCACCGCGGTGGCCACACGGCACATGGCGCGCGAGGATGCGGACGTCGCGACACTGATCGGCACCGGCAACTACGGCCTCACCCAGTTGCTCGGTCTCGCAGCGGTACGACCGCTGCGCGAGGTGCGCTGCTACAGCCGATCGCAGGAACGCGTTGAGCGATTCATCGCCGCAGCGCAGCCCTGGCTTCCCGGCCTGAAGCTTGTCGCCTCGCCAAGCGCCGAAGCCGCGGTGCGCGGCGCAGGCATTGTCACCACGATCACCACCGCCAAGGAACCTTTGGTCTTCGGCCGCTGGCTGGACGAAGGCGTCCACTGCAACATCATGGGCGCGCACGATCCCGCGACACGCGAGGTCGACAGCGAGGCGGTAGCCCTGAGCCGTGTGATCGTCGACTCCGAAGAACAGGCGATGAACGAAAAAGGCGAATTCCTGATCCCGCTCAAGGACGGCGCGATAGTCCGCGAGCACCTGATCGGCGATCTCGGCTCGGTGGTCTGCGGCAGGATCGAGGGCCGTCGCAATGCCGCGGAGCGGACGATGTTTCTCTCCGGAGGCACCGCGCTTGAATACATGGGCACCTGTTCCCTGCTCTATGAACGCGCGCTTGCTGCCGACATCGGGCAAGAGCTGGACGACGACGAACTGGATGGCGTGGTCGGACAACTCACGGAGTAAAAGAGATGAATCTCGTCCAGAACTTTTCGCGCGCGGCCGCCCTGCTCTGCCTTCTGCTTTCCGCGCTTGCCGGTGCGCAGGACTACCCCAGCCGCCCGATACGCTTCATCGTGCCCCAACCGCCATCGGGCCCGTCGGACATCATGGCGCGCGCGCTCGGCGAACGCCTCGCCGTCCGCCTCGGCCAGCCGGTGCTGATCGAGAACCGCCCGGGGGCCGCAAGCAACATCGGCACCGATCTCGCGGCCAAATCCCCGAAGGACGGCTACACGATCTCGCTTGCCACCATCCAGCACGTGGTGAACCGCTTTCTGTTCCCCAGCCTGCCGTTCGATCCCGACCGCGACCTCATGCCGGTGACCCTGCTCGGCAAATCGCAATTGCATATCGTCATTGCGCCCAGCGCGCCGTTCAAGTCGGTCGCCGAACTCATCGCCTGGGCCAGGGCCAATCCGGGAAAGCTTGCCTGGGGCTCGGCGGGCAACGGCGGTGCCTCGCATCTGGCGCTGGAACTGTTCAAGACGCGTACCGGCATCGAGGCCACGCATGTGCCCTACAAGGGCAACCGGCCGGCGCTGAACGACCTGCTCGGCGGCCAGATCCCGGTGATATTCGATGGCATCGTCACCTCCGCACCGCTGGTCAAGGCGGGACGGGTTGCGTCCAT
>CAMBSA010000428.1 GCA_945869935.1 Bordetella parapertussis
GGAAGCAAGCGCCGCCACCGGTTCGAACGCATCCGCATTGCGCAATCCCGCAACACGCGACACCAGCAATCCACCGTGTGCGCCGAAGCGCTCCGCGAACACCACCACCCGCGCCTCGGACGAACGCGGCGTGGGTCCGGTACCCGAAAAGGCCGAGAAATCGACCACCGACACCAGCCGGCCGTGCACGTTGGCCAGGCCGACGAACCAGGGCCGGCAGAGCGGCACGGTCGTCATGTCCGGCACAGGCAGCACTTCCGCGGTTTCGTCGAGGCGGATCCGCCAGCCTTCGCCGCCGGCCTCGACGGCGAGACACGCGGTGGACGGCGCCCCCGCGCCCGCAACACGGATACGCTGCGCAAGACCTTCCTGGAATTCACGCAGCTTCCCGAGCCGGCTCATCGGTCGGCCCCGGAACGATTCCCTGGCCGAACCGGGCGGCGCACGGAGCGCATGAAATACGAAGGACGCGGGTTCGCGTTCATGCGTCTATCCCAGCGCGCGGATCTTGGTTACCAGCTGCTTGGCATCGATCGGCTTGACCATGTAGTCACGTGCCCCCTGGCGCATGCCCCAGATGCGATCGGTCTCCTGATTCTTGCTCGAGCAAATGATCACCGGAATGTGCTTGGTGGCATCGTCGCGCGATATCGCGCGTGTTGCCTGAAAGCCGCTGGTGCCCGGCATCACCACATCCATCAGGATCAGGTCGGGCGATTCGCTCTTGGACTTGGTGATCGCTTCCTCGCCGTTTTCGGCGGTAACGCACTGAAAGCCCTGCTTTGACAGCGCCTCGAGCAGATGCTGCCGTTCCACCGGCGAGTCATCGACGATCAGGATCTTCTTGATCGACATCGTGGCGGGCTGGGCGTTCACGCCGCCCGGGCAGGCGCGTGCGCAGCTACCGCGGCGACAAGGCTGTCTTTGGAAAACGGTTTGGTGAGGTACTGATCGGAGCCCACCATGACGCCGCGTGCGCGATCGAAAAGCCCGTCCTTGGACGACAGCATGATCACCGGTGTGCCGGCGAAGCGCGGGTTCTTCTTGATCAGGGAACAGGTCTGGTAGCCGTCCAGCCTCGGCATCATGATGTCGACGAAGACCACGTCGGGCTGGTGGTCACTGATCTTTGCGAGCGCATCGAACCCGTCCTCGGCGAGGATCACCGTGCATCCCGCCTGGGCGAGGAAGATCTCGGCGCTTTTGCGAATGGTGTTCGAGTCATCGATCACCATCACTTTGAGGCCGTTCAGGTGTGCACCGCCCGATTCCGTTTCCATTCGCATCTCTCCGTATCGCCCCGGACCTGGCAGGAACGGGGCCGAGCTGCCAAATCCGTTGCTGCGGCTAGATTTCCACCAGTTCGAAATCTTCCTTGCGTGCGCCGCATTCCGGACAGGTCCAGTTCATCGGCACATCCTCCCAGCGCGTGCCCGCGGCGATGCCCTCTTCGGGCAGGCCGGCGGCCTCGTCATAGAGCCAGCCGCAGATCAGGCACATCCAGGTTTTGAGCTCAGTGGTGTTTTCGGTCATTTTTCGGGCTTTCGCGGGTCGGTCCGCGTAGCGGTTGGGTTAGAATCACGAGACGCGAATCATACCGCGTCAAGCCGGGCCGAGTCACCCGAAAGCCCCGGAATCACAATCACTTAATGAATATCTGAACAAGGGGGCATCGCCCCCTTGTATATCCCCCAATCCAGAGGGATGCGTTTTTCGATTCGTTACACAATTGGAACTTGATCAGAGCTTCCTTAATGTCTTCCTCCCCGACCCTCAGCCCGCCGGTCATCCTCAGCTTCGCGGGTTCCGACCCGAGCAGCGGGGCAGGCATTCAGGCCGACCTGCTCACCATCGCCGCGTTGGGATGCCATCCGCTGTCGGTCATCACCGCGATCACGGTGCAGGACACCGCCGGCGTGGAGGCGATCTATGTGCTCGATTCCGAGTGGGTGGCCGACCAGGCCCGGGCGCTGCTCGAGGACATGTCGGTCGCTGTATTCAAGATCGGCATGCTCGGTTCGATCGAGAATGTGGCGGCGATCGCCGAGATCGTGTCCGATTACCCCGATGTGCCACTGATCCTCGATCCGGTGCTCGCCTCGGGCCGTGGCGACGAAATGGCGGGCGAGGAAATCATCCTCGCCATCAAGGAGTTGCTCCTGCCCCAGACCACCGTGCTCACGCCCAACAGCGTCGAGGCGCGACGGCTCGCGATGTTCGAGCACGACGAAGAGGACGACGACGGTTCCAGCCCGGCGGCGGATTTCGACACCGAGGACGAGGACGATCCCGATCTGGATGAATGCGCGCGCCGGCTTGTCGAGCTCGGCGCCGAATACGTGCTGATCACCGGCACCCACGAGAACACGCCCAAGGTCGTCAATACCCTGTACGGCGAGAACGGCAAGATCGTGCGTGCCGACACTTGGGCCCGCCTGCCGGGCAGCTACCACGGTTCGGGCTGCACGCTCGCCTCGGCGATCGCCGCATCTATCGCTAACGGGTTGGATGTCGCTGAGGCTGTACGGGAAGCGCAGGAATACACCTGGAACACACTCGCCGCCGCCTTCCGGCCCGGCATGGGGCAGTACATACCCGACCGCTTTTTCTGGGCGCGCGCCGGTGCCGATGATGACGGCAAGAAGTAGCCTACGCGGGCTGTATGCGATCACCCCTGAAACCCGCGACACGGCCTGGCTGACGACGGCGGTTGCGCAGGCCGTCGAAGGCGGCGCTCGCGTAGTGCAATACCGCGACAAGTCCGGCGATGGCGCACTGCGGCTTGCGCAGGCAAGTGCTCTTGCCGAAGTCTGCCGCAGCGGCGGTGTCCGCTTCATCATCAATGACGACATCGCACTCGCTCTCGAGGTCGGCGCCGATGGCGTCCACCTCGGGCGCGAGGACGGTGCGATCGCCGATGCGCGATGTCGCCTGCCCGAGGGTGCCCTGCTCGGCGCCTCCTGCTACGACCGTCTCGAACTCGCCCAGGCGGCACTGAAAGCCGGCGCCGATCACGTAGCCTTCGGCGCGGTCTACTCCTCCAGCGTGAAGCCGGATGCGACGCGAGCGTCACTAGACCTGTTCCGCGCCGCCCGTGCGCAGCTTGACTGCCCGATCGTGGCGATCGGCGGCATCACCGCCTACAACGCGGCGGCGGTGATCGAAGCCGGTGCCGACGCGGTGGCGGTGATCACCGCGGTCTTCGGGGCGCCCGACATCCGCCGAGCGGCGGCGGCGATCGCAAGCCTGTTCGCGGGCGCCGGCAAATAAGCCCCAAT
>CAMBSA010000429.1 GCA_945869935.1 Bordetella parapertussis
TTGCCCTTCGCGCTGGCGCAGGTGGGTACCGCCTGGGTGCGGATAACCAACTTCGCCTTGCTCTTCGTCATGCTCTCGCTCGGGCTGAACATCGTGGTCGGGTTCGCCGGGCTGCTGGATCTCGGCTATATCGCGTTCTACGCGGTTGGGGCCTATGTGTACGCGCTGCTAGCCTCGCCGCATTTCAATATTCACCTGCCGTTCTGGGTGATCCTGCCGATTGGTGCGCTGGTGGCAGCGATGTTCGGCGTGTTGCTCGGCGCGCCGACACTGAAACTTCGCGGCGATTATCTTGCGATCGTGACGCTCGGCTTTGGCGAGATCGTCCGCATCTTTCTCAACAATCTGTCGCAGCCGGTGAACATCACCAACGGACCGCGCGGCATCGCGCGCATCGACCCGTTCAGCATCGGGAGCTTCAGCTTTTCGAAATCGGAAACGTTTTTCGGCCTCACCTTCAGCGGGCCGATCAAGTACTACTACCTCCTGCTCGTCGTGATGCTCCTGGTGATCTTCATCAACCTGCGGCTGCAGGATTCGCGCATCGGTCGTGCCTGGGAGGCGATCCGCGAGGACGAGGTGGCGGCCCGGTCGATGGGCATCGACACCACGAAGATGAAGCTGCTCGCCTTCGCGATGGGCGCGTCCTTCGGCGGCGTGGCGGGCGGAATGTTCTCGGCGATCCAGGGATTCATTTCGCCGGAGAGCTTCGTGCTGGTGGAGTCGGTGATGGTGCTCGCGATGGTGGTGCTCGGGGGCATGGGCAATATCGGGGGCGTTATCGTTGGCGCGGTATTGCTTTCCTTCGTGCCCGAAATCCTTCGTTTCACCGTCGAGCCCTTGCAGCGGCATCTGTTCGGAAAGATGCTGATCGAGCCGGAGGTGATCCGCATGCTGATCTTCGGCCTCGCGCTGGTGCTGGTGATGACCCTGCGGCCGGGGGGGCTGTGGCCCTCCGCGGTTCGGCGGCGCGAGCTCGCGGCGCGGAACGAGCCGGGAGCGACCGCGTGAGCGATCTGCTTGTGGCCTCCGGCGTGACCAAGCGATTCGGTGGCGTGCACGCTCTCTCGGAGGTCAGCTTCACCATCCGGCGCGGCGAGATCTACGGCCTGATCGGTCCGAACGGCGCGGGCAAGACGACCTTGTTCAATGTGCTCACCGGGTTGTACGCCTCGGGCGGCGGCCGGATCGATTTCTGCGGCACGCGGATCGACCGCCTCAAGCCGCATCAGGTTGCCGCGAGCGGAATCGCGCGCACCTTCCAGAACATCCGCCTGTTCGGCAATCTCTCCGCGCTCGAGAACGTGATGGTCGGGCGCCATGTGCGCACCCGCGCGGGCGTGCTCGGCGCGGTCTTGCGCGATCGCTCGACGCGCGAGGAGGAGGCGGCGATCCAGGCGCGCGCGATCGAACTGCTCGCCTATGTCGGAATCGCGGGCCGCGCGAACGATGCTGCATCCAGCCTGCCCTACGGCGATCAGCGTCGCCTCGAAATTGCGCGTTCGCTCGCGACCGACCCGACGTTGCTCGCGCTGGACGAACCGGCGGCGGGAATGAACGCGACGGAAACCGCAGGACTGCGCGCGCTGATGGAGCGCATCCGCGCAGACGGCGTCACGATCCTCCTGATCGAACACGATGTGAAGCTCGTGATGGGACTGTGCGACCGTGTGGCGGTGCTCGACTACGGCAGGAAGATCGCCGAGGGAGTTCCTGCAGAGGTCAAGCGCGACCCGAAGGTGATCGAAGCCTATCTCGGGGTGAGCGCATGAGCGCGCCGATGCTCGAGGTGCGCGGTCTTCAGGTTGCGTACGGCGGCATCAATGCGGTGAAAGGCATCGATCTGTCGATCGGCGAAGGCGAGCTCGTCTGCCTGATCGGTGCCAATGGCGCCGGAAAGACATCCACCCTGAAGGCGCTTGCCGCGATGATCCGGCGCTCGGGCGGCGTGGTGAAGCTCGCCGGAGAGGATACGGCGGGACTCGCATCGCACCAGCTGGTGCGAAAGGGGCTTGCGCTGGTGCCCGAGGGCCGCGGCATTTTCGGCCAGCTCACCGTGCTCGAGAACCTGCAGATGGGTGCGTACCACCGGTCGGGCAGGGACGCGACGCGCGACATCGCGCGCGATCTCGATCGCGTCTATGCCCTGATGCCGCGATTATTCGAACGTCGCACCCAGACCGGCGGCACGCTCTCGGGCGGCGAACAGCAGATGCTCGCGATCGGCCGCGCATTGATGAGCAAGCCGCGCATCCTGCTGCTGGACGAACCGAGCATGGGCCTCGCCCCGCTGATGGTGCAGAAAGTGCTGGAGACGGTGCAGGCGGTGGCGAAAGAAGGAATGACGCTGCTGCTCGTCGAGCAGAATGCAAAGCTCGCCCTCGAGGTGGCGGGCAGGGCCTATGTGATGGAAAGCGGGCGCATCACGCTCGAGGGGCCGGCGCGTGAACTGCTGGCCGATCCGAAGGTGCGAGAGGCCTACCTCGGTGAAGCGGGATCTTCGCCGCCGAACGAGGCGACGTTGGCGTAGATCTCCTGCAGCGTCGCCTTGAGCCGGCGGATGCGCTCCGGGTCCACGCCGCGGGTGATCGCGCGTTCGTGATCGGCGACTGCATCGAGGCATTTTTCCGAGAGCCGTTTGCCTTTCGGTGTGAGTTTCACCAGCACGCTGCGGTTGTCGTGCGCCTGCCGCGCCTTGGTGAACAGGCCCTGGCGGCCCAGGCGACGCAGGATGTGCGAGAGCGTCGACGGGTCGATCGAGGTAGCCTCTGCGAGTTCGCCCACGGTGGCGGACTTGTTGACCAGGAGCACCACCAGCACCCTCGCGCTGAGCAGATTGAGTCCGAACTTGCGGAATTCGGTGTTGGCGGAGGCCGAAATCTGCGCCGAAATCCGGTTCATCAGAAACGGAACGGTGTCGTGCAGGAAATGGATGGTCATGCGCTTGAGTATCGGGCCGGTTCAGGCAGGTTGGGCAGGTCGGGCGGATGGTATCGGATTCGCGGGCCCGGTCAAAGCTGCCGTCATCCTGCTTGACAATATATGGCGTGCCATATAACTATGCCGGCCTGCTGCATTGCCCCGGTCCTGCAATCCCGCCATGCGCCCGAATTCACGAAGAGGCGCAGACTGCGAACCCTGCTAGGGGTCTAACCGTGGGTCGAACTTAGGGAATCGCTGATCAAGTCCAATTTCGAGGCTTGAAGGTTCAGCGTTCCCTCTGAGATGGGGGAGTTACAAGGGGGCGTAGCCCCCTTGTTCAGTGGCTCCTTAGGAT
>CAMBSA010000430.1 GCA_945869935.1 Bordetella parapertussis
TGCAGGGCAAGTGCTGGGCGCCAAACACGCCGTCGGACGACGATTTCCGCGGTGCGATCGCCGCGGCAAACACCGCGGCGGATGCGGTGGCGCGGGTGGGCGAGAACGCCGCCAGGCGCTTCCAGATCCTCGCGGCGGCGCGGGTCAGCCAGATCCAGGGCGACGTCGCCTGTGTCGGCCAGCAGGCGAACTTCGTGCTCACCAAGGCCAACGAGGTGCGCTCGGTGCTGGTCAACACCGTTGTCGCCCCCGTCATGATGATGGCGCAGCCGACGATCGCCGCGGGACAGCGGTTGGCGGCAGATGTCGCGGGAGGCAGGCTCGTCATACCCGGCGGCCCTGCACGGGTTCCGATTCCCGCCCCGTTGTTCCCCGCGGATGCTCTGCAGGCTTTCGCAAAAGGGCTGCCGCCTGCGCCGCTGCCGCCCGCCCAGGTGCCACCTCCGAACAGGGCCACCAAAGGGCCGATCGGCAAAGCGGACCGCGCGTTGCTCGTGCTCTCGACCGGTCTCAGGCGTTACGGGCGGCCGGAGTTCGGCTTGCTGTATCAATTCCTCGAGAGTAGCGGGGTTGTCACTGCGCGCAGCCGGCTCTCGGACCAGTACGCGCGCGTCCAGGCGATCGAAGGTTCGGCGGGGACGTTCAGCAACTTCTACATGACCCTGCATTCGATGGCGTGCCAGTACAGGAGCGTCGATCTGATCGTTCACGCTCACGGTCAGCCTGGCGCGATCACGTTCGAAGACGGTGCGGTGGAGACCGATTCGATCTCTTATATGGCGGTCAACGGCGGCACGATGACATTCGGGGGAAAAGAAATAACTTTCCCGGCAATCCCGGCGCAATGCCGTGCGAATCTTCGCGCAGCCGTGGAAACCGCGTGCTACGGCGCTACGCACATGAACGACTGGAGAAAGGCCGGATTCTCGGTTGCGGTTGGATCGCGCGGCGTCTACGCCGATAGCGCGGCGAGTTTTCCGGCGTTTCTCAACTACTGGGCCGCGGGATACCCGATGCAGGTCGCGATAGAGGCGGCGAACAATGCCGATCCTGCCCGGGTGCTCGATACTTTTGCGAGCAAGGTATTCAAATTTCCGGACGTAAACAGCTTTCGGGTGATCGATGGCAGGGGTGACCTGGATATCTCGAGCGCAACCGCCCGCTGATAGGGGCCGCCCTAAAACGGCTGCTCACCGCCAATTCGATTGCCAAGGACTCGCTGATCAAGTCCCGATTGCGCAACGAATCGAACAGAGCTTCTCTCTGGAGTGGGGGATATACAAGGGGGCGATGCCCCCCTTGTTCAGATATTCCCTAAGGAATCGCTGATCAAGTCCAATTTCGAGGCTTGAAGGTTCAGCGTTCCCTCTGAGATGGGGGAGTTACGAGGGGGCGTAGCCCCCTTGTTCAGTGGCTCCCTAAATTCAGCAATCGGATTGGCGGGTTGTCCGCGTCAGTGCTGGATAAAAAATATGAAAGTTCGAAAATCACAGGCGAACTTCGGATCAGGCCTGGCGATGGAACCAGAGCAGCGACAGCCCAGCCGCAACCAGCATCAGCAGTGCCGCGAGCGCGCCGAACAATGAGCTCACTTCGGTCTCGCGCCGCTCGAGCGCGAACTTCGAGCTCAGTTCCTGGTACACCTTCTTGAGATCGGCGGCGGTGCCGGCGTGGAAGTATTCGGCGTGGGTGATCTTCGCCACCTGCTTGAGCGTTTCCTCGTCCAGCCGCGCATACCAGGACCAGCCGCCTTCCATGGTGATCTGCGCGCCTTCCTTGGTGCCGAAGCCCACGGTATAGACGCGCACGCCCCGGTCGGCCGCCATCTTCGCCGCGTCCAGCGGATCGGGGCCGGTGGTGCGGCGGCCGTCGCTCATCAGCACGATCGCACCGCCCGTGTAGGTGCCCGGCGGCACCGGCTTGATGACACGGGTCTCGGCCTTCTTCACCGACTTCTTCGGCCGTTCGATCGCGGCACCGCCGCCGCCCCAGCGCGAGAAATCATTGCCGTAGATCGCCGATTCGAGGTCGATGCCGTCGTTCGGGAACAAGAGCGACAGGGCCACAATCAGGCCGCTGCCGGTGGCGGTGGCGCGCTGCAACTGGAATCGGTCGATCGCGGCGGCCATGTCTTCCTTGTTGTCGGTGATGGTCTGCACCACCGAGGCGGTGCCGGCAAAGGACACGATGCCAAGGCGCACGTTCTTCGGGATTTCCTCGATGAAGGATTTCGCAGCAACTTGTGCCGCATGGATGCGGTTGGGCTCGACGTCGGTGGCGAGCATGCTGCGCGACACGTCCATCGCCATTACCAGCGTGAGGTAATCCGCCGGCAGCACCACCACCGCGCTTGGCCGGGCGACCGCGATGATCGCCGCGATCATCGCGAGCAGGAACATCGCCGGCGGCGCATGACGGCGCCAGGCCTGCCCCGGGCCGATCGCATCGCGCACCAGCATCAGGCTCGCGTAACGGATCGCGGTCTTCTTCTTTCGCCGCAGCACCCAGAGGTAGGCCGCGACAAGCGCAGGAACGAAAAGCAAAAGCCAGAGCAGCTCCGGCCAGACAAAACGCATGAACCCTCCCGGGAGTACCGGCACCGAGGTGCACGTCGCGGTGCGCGAGGGCACCGACGGAATTGACATGTAACTCTAGCATCGCTCGCGTTGATTACGCGACGCGAATTTCTTGCGTGAATCTTGCACTCGTTGGAATAGCGCGCGCTTGCCGGCTGTTGCATCAGGGGGTGACATGATGATGGTCCGCCGCGCACCGTCGTGTTACCGTCGGCGTGTTACCGTCCGGCTTGCGGCGCGGCAAGCGCAGCATGACGCCGAACCTTGCAGATTCCTGAACGCAATCGACTACGAACGATGAAGCGAGCAGCGCTCTACAGCAACACCGTCCGACCGCGCGTCAGCGCGACTAGCGAGGTCGCCCGCAGCAGCGCCGCACCCGATCGGGGCGGAAAATCGGCGCGAGGCACCGAACCGGTGAATGCGCCCGGCGCACCCCTCCCGCCGCTCACGCGGCGCGCGAAGCTGCGAGCTTTTTTCGGCAGGCACGACCGGGCGGTGATGTTCTTCTCCGGTCTGCTGATCGCGCTTGCGGTCGTGTTCGGGCGCGATGCGGTACGCGAACCGCCGCAGGAACTCACCCAGGAGGACATCGACGCTGCGGTACTGCACACGATGCAGAACAAGCCGCTGCCCTCGCGCGCGGCGAAGGCGGCCGAAGCGGTGCGCCAGTCGGTGGTGCGGGTGCGCGGCTACGGCAT
>CAMBSA010000431.1 GCA_945869935.1 Bordetella parapertussis
CTCGCAATGACCCTCTCGGCCGTCATTGCGAGCGAAGCGACGCAATCTCCTTCTGCCCCTCGACCGCGATTGCTGTGTCGCTGCGCGCCTCGCAATGACACCCTCGGCCGTCATTGCGAGCGAAGCGAAGCAATCTCCTTCGGCACCTCGACCGGGATTGCCGCGTCGCTACGCTCCTCGCAATGACATCCCCAGCCCCTCGACCGGGATTGCGTAGCTGCTCTCCCCGCAATGCCCCCCTCGGCCGTCGTTGCGAGCGAAGCGACGCAATCCCGCCCCGAATTCCGTCCCGCTTGAGATAATCCTCCCTTCCCCCAGGAGCCCAACGATGCCCAAACAGATCATCACCTCGCCCGACGCCCCGGTAACCGGTTTCACGGACAAGTCCAAGCCCTCGCCGCTGGCGCAGGCGATCCGCACCGGGAACCTGCTGTTCGTCTCGGGACAGGGACCGCTCGACCCGAAGACGCGCGAAGTGGTGTCCGCCGATATCGGCGACCAGACCCGCCAGACCTTGACCAATCTCAAGAACATCCTCGCCACCGCGGGTTTGACCATGGCCAACGTGGTTAACATGCGCGTGTCGCTTCGCAACACCGATGACTTTCCTGCCTTCAATGAAGCCTTCCGCGATTTCATGGACGGCGAGAAGGTCACCCGCACCTGCGTGGGCGCAAGCCCGCACCGCAAGGGCGTGAACGTCGAGATCGACTGCATCGCAAGCTACGACTAAGGAGCACAAGACATGAGCACCAACGTCATCCTCAGCGCCATCACCACCCACTCGCCGCGCATCGGCATCGAATCGCGCGCGCCCGACTTCACCCGCGGACTGATCCAGGGCATCCGCCTGCTCGGCGAAGAGATCCGCGCCGCAAAACCGGATGCGATCGTGCTCATGTCCACCCACTGGGTGACGACCTTCCCCTGGTACGTCACCAACCACACCGAGCTCACTGGCGTATGCGTGGCCGACGAAGCGCCCGACCTCATTCCCGCCATCCCTTACAAGTGGAAGGGCGACCCGGTGCTCGCCGATGCGATCATCGCGGAGATCGGCGCCACCGGCGCAATGACCGGCCGCAACGACGCGCCCGATTACTCGCTCGACTACGGCACCGTGGTCCCGATGCAGTACATGGACCCGAAGATGGAAGTGCCGCTGATCTCGATGGGCACCTGCATCCTCGCCTCGCTCGAGGAATGCCTCGCGGTGGGCGCCGCGGTACGCCGCGCCGCCGAGAAGACCGGCCGGAAGATCGCGGTGGTGGGCAGCACCAGCTTTGCCCACGACATCCAGCGCGGCCAGGAGAAGTGGCCCTCGCAGGAATTCATGGACACCGACTTCCGCTTCATCGACATGCTGAAGGCGGGCAAGGTGCACGAGGCCAAGGAATGGCTGCCCGCGTACTCCAAGGCGGTGAAGGCCGAAGTCGGCGGGCGGGTGATTGCCACCATTCTTGGCACGCTCGACGAAGAGCACGAGAAATACACCGGCGTGCAGCACGGCCCCTACGGACAATCGTCCGCCTCGGGCAACGCGTCGGTGTCGCTGCGACCGGTTCACTAGAGAACAAAGGCAGCACCCGGAGGAGGACCCATGAAGCTCACGCCCCGCGGGAAGCGTTCCGCTCCCGATCACGTCCACGTCGAATATCAGGGCGACATCGCGCTGGTGCGCCTGTCGCGCCCGGCCAAGCGCAACGCGATCAACGAAGGCCTGTTCCGCGGCATCCAGCACACTTTCGCCAACATGCCCGAGGAAATCAACGCCGCGGTGCTCTACGGCGAGGGCGAGCACTTCTGCGCGGGGCTGGATCTCGCCGAACTCGATGCGCTTTCGGCCGCCGACGGCATGCTGCACTCGGTGATGGGCCACCAGTGCTTCGACCCGGTGCAGTTCGGCAGCGTGCCGGTGGTGGCGGTGCTGCACGGCGCGGTGGTGGGCGGCGGCCTCGAACTCGCGGCCTCCTGCCATATCCGCGTCTCCGAGCCCTCCACCTTCTACGCGCTGCCCGAAGGCCAGCGCGGCATCTTCGTCGGCGGCGGCGGCTCGGTGCGCGTGCCACGTTTGATTGGCGCCTCGCGCATGGCCGACATGATGTTCACCGGCCGCGTGTACAACGCGGAAGACGGCGAACGCATCGGCCTTGCGCACTACCTCGTCCCCGAGGGCAAGGGCCTGGAAAAAGGCATCGAAATCGCGAAGAAGATCGCCGGCAACGCGCCGCACACCAACTACGGCCTGATGCATGTGCTGCCGCGCATCGCGGAAGCCACCCACGACCACGGCATGATGATGGAGTCGATGATCGCCGGCATCGTGCAGGCCGAGCCCGCCGCGAAGGAACGCCTCACCGCATTCCTCGAGAAACGGGCGGCCAAGGTCAAAAAGTCCTGAGCATGGCGGCGGCACGCAATCCGCTGCCGCTGCGCGCGGCGAACCTCGGCCCGCGCGGCATGAACGTGCGCCACGGCCGCGACGACGTCATCTATCTTTCCTCGCCGCAGGAGCTCAAGCCCTACCCGCGCGAAGTCACCGAGCGCCTTGCACACTGGGCGAATGTCGCCCCCGATCGCGTGCTGCTGGGCGAGCGCGGCCGCGACGGAAACTGGCGCACGCTGACCTTCGGCGAGGCCTGGCGCCGCGCCCGCCGCGTTGCGCAGGGCCTGCTCGATCGCGGCCTGTCGCCCGAGCGGCCGGTGATGATCCTCTCCGAAGGCGGCATCGAGCACGCGATCCTGTCGTTCGCCGCGATGCATGTGGGCATTCCCTATTGCGCGATCTCGCCCGCGTATTCGCTGGTGTCCACCGACCACGGCAAGCTGAAGTTCGCCTTCGGCCTGCTGAAGCCCGGGCTGGTGTTTGCCTGGGACGGCGAGCGCTTTGCGAAGGCAATCGCCGCCGCCTGCCCGCCCGACACCGAACTCGTGGTGGTGGAGAACCCACCGAATTTTCCGAACGGTGGCCGCAAGGCCACCGCCTTCGCCGAACTCGAACGCGAGCCCACGGCCGCGGTGGCCTCGGCGAATGCGAAGGTGAACGCCGACACGGTGGCGAAGTTCCTCTTCACCTCCGGCTCCACCGGCATGCCCAAGGCGGTGATCAACACCCAGCGCATGCTCTGCAGCAACCAGCAGATGGTGCTGCAGTCCCTGCCCTTCCTCGGCGATGCGCCGCCCACGCTGTGCGAATGGACGCCCTGGCACCACACCGCCGCGGGCAACCAGCAGTTCGGCATCGCGGTCTACAACGGCGGCTCGTACTACAT
>CAMBSA010000432.1 GCA_945869935.1 Bordetella parapertussis
ATGGTCCAGTTCGCATCCACGCTGTAGCGCGCAAAGCCGCCGCCGAGCTGATCGAAGATTCCGCCCAGAGCCATGCGCTCGAGCGTGTGACGCACGATATGCAGCGAGTCAGTGTCGCCTGCCACCTTTCCGCGCCCAGCGGCACGACGCAGCGCGAATTCGAATTCCACCGGATGCGGAAACTTCGGCGCCTGACCGATTCCGCCGGCACGCGGATCGAAACCTTCCTTCATCCCCGCGAGAAACGCCTCTGCGGGCGCAAGCCCGAGGCGGTTGGCCGGCACCGGTGCAGTGAGCATGCTCTTGAACGCCGCGCTGATCGACTCGCTGTGCTGGCGCAACTCCGCACGATGCTCAACGAAGGATCCGGCAACGCGCTGGCACACATCGGGAAACGCCGGCAGGTTGTACTGCGCCGTCTTGGGGAAATAGGTGCCGGCGAACATCGGCACCTGATCGGGCGTAAGAAAAACCGTCAGCGGCCAACCGCCCGATCCGTTGTTGTTGAGCATGCGCAGCGCCAGCTGGTAGATCTGGTCGAGGTCGGGCCGCTCCTCGCGGTCCACCTTTACATTGATGAACAGGCTGTTCATCAGCTGCGCGATCTGCGGATCCTCGAAGGACTCGTGCGCCATTACATGGCACCAGTGACATGCGGAGTAACCCACCGACAGAAGGATCGGCTTGCCTTCGCTTCGGGCGCGTTCAAGCGCCTCGGGACCCCACGGATACCAGTCCACCGGGTTGTCCGCGTGCTGTTGGAGATAGGGGCTGGTTTCCTGGGCTAGACGATTCGGCATGAACGTTGGGAATTCCGCTGAAAAGGAACGTGCAGGGTGAAGACCATGCAACGAGGTTTTGGTGTAATGATTCGTTCGCTGCAGCGACAAAAAAGATTGCAGAATCGCAAAGCGAGGCCGAGTCTAGCATGCAGGAATCGTGACTTTCCCCACCCGGGCCTGCGATTCAACCCTGCCGGAAGAGTTGTTTTGAGGTCCGATCACCGGATCGTCGAACCCGCCGATTTTTCAGAAAACACACGGAATACCATGACCCCATCCGCATACCCGCCCCCCATGAAACGATCTCGTTTCCAAGGTGCCCGCCGTGCATGCACCGCCCTGCTCGTATCCGTGCTCGCCGGTTGCGCCCTCACGCCGGAGGTCCCATTGCGGCCGGACACGATCTACGTCATCACCGGCCGGAACGAACTCATTCGCTTCAACGCCGGCCGGCCGGACTATCTGGATGAAGTGCTACAGGTAAAGGGGTTGCAGCCGGACGAAACGGTGTTGGGCATGGACTTCCGTCCTGCAAACAGACGTCTGTATGTCGCCGGATCGAGCGGTCGGCTCTATACCCTTGACACCAAGACCGGTGCTGCAACGCAGGTCGGCGGCGGCTTGATTGCCGGCGCCCTGACCGCGCTCGAAGCCGGCTTCGATTTCAATCCGGTGGCAGACCGTATCCGGATGGTGGACAGCGCGGGAAGCAATATCCGCGTGCATCCCGACACCGTCGAAATGATCGACGGCAATGCGATGATCCCCGGCATGCAGCCGGACGGAAAACTCGCCTACTCGGCCGAAGACACGAACGCAGGCCGCATCTCGCGCGTCGCCGCGGTCGCCTATACGCGCGGCGCCGGCGCAAAAACCACCACCAACTACGCAATCGAGGCGGCGCAGGCCACGCTCGTCACCATCGGGCGTCCCGAAGGCACCACACCGGCAAAAACCCCCTCCAATCCGAACGAGGGCCAGCTATTCACGGTCGGTCGGCTCGGCGTGATGACCGGGATCCGCGTGAGCTTCGACATCCATCCGCAGCGCAACAGCGCCTACGCCTCGTTCCTCGAGAACGACCGCTCCGTGCTGTACGAAATCAACCTCGCGAGCGGCACCGCGAAGCGCATCGGCGATATCGGCTTGGGCCTGGTGGTTCGCGGGCTGGCGATCGCTCCCTGAAATGGACATCAGGAACAACATGAAACCGAGCGAACGCGATGCGCGGCGCCGTACGCTGCTGCTGGCAATGATCGGGGTCGGGCTGGGTGCGCCGGCCATCCTCCGCGAAGCCTCGGCCCAAAACCTGATCCCGGAAGCGCAGGGCGTGCGCAGCCTCGATGGCGATGTGCGGGTGAACGGCCGCCGCGCGGCGCCCGGAGCACCCGTTCGACCGGGTGATACGGTAACGACCGGCAGCAACGCCTACGTGACCTTCGTCGTCGGCCTGGATGCCTACCTTTTGCGCGAGAACAGCCGGATCGATCTCGCGGGACAGTCGCTGTTCATCTCGTCGCTGCGCCTGCTCACCGGGAAATTGCTTGGCGTGTATGGACGAAGCAACGCGCGCCGCGAACTTGCGACCCGCACCGCCACCATCGGAATACGCGGCACCGGCGGCTATCTTGAAGCCGACTACGACAAGACGTATTTCTGTCTTTGCTACGGCACGGCCGACCTGACGCCCACGATGCGACCGCAGTCACGCGAGGTGTACAGCAGCATGCACCACGAGGCACCCCGGGTCATCTATGGTGACACCCGCGACACAATGATGGAATCCGCGCCGATGGTGAATCACACCGATTCGGAACTGGTGCTGCTCGAAGGCCTCGTCGGCCGGCTTCCGCCGCAGACCTTCATGGATCGTTTCGAGGCCTACTGAGCGAGCGGCAGACCGGATTCACCCACCGGCGGAATCGGTCAGGCGAACGAACCTCCTCGGTGTTTCACACCTCGTCGGTAACGGCCCCCTTGCTCGCGGTCGATACGACGCGGGCGTACTTGGCAAGCAGGCCGCGGGTGTAGCGCGGCTTGGGCTGTTTCCAGGCCTTCTTGCGCCGCGCGATTTCGGCGGCGGAGACATTGAGCTGGATGAGGTGCTTCTTCGCATCGATGGTGATCGAGTCGCCTTCCTTCACCAGCGCGATCGGTCCGCCGACATACGCCTCGGGCGAGACGTGGCCCACCACCATGCCCCAGGTGCCTCCGGAGAAGCGCCCGTCGGTGATCAGGCCCACCGAATCGCCAAGACCCTGCCCGATGAGGGCGGAGGTCGGCGCGAGCATCTCCTGCATGCCGGGACCGCCCTGCGGACCTTCATAGCGGATCACCAGCACATCGCCCGGCTTGATCTTCTTTGCCATGATCGCCTTCATGGTGGCGACTTCCGAATCGAACACCCGCGCCGGGCCGGTGATCGAGGTCTGCTTCAGGCCGGTGATCTTGGCGACGCAACCTTCGGGCGACAGATTGCCCTTCAGGAT
>CAMBSA010000433.1 GCA_945869935.1 Bordetella parapertussis
TGACCATGTTCGAGCGAATCCCATTGGATCAGCTACTTAACAAAACCGTCACCGACGATATTCAGACCCTTTCGGCCAATCAGCTGAATTTGTTCGAATAACGTCCGGACACTACTGATCGGGAAGCTCTGATCAGGTCCCGATTGTGCAACGAATCGAACACAGCTTCCCTCAGGAGTGGGGGATATACAAGGGGGGTGATGCCCCCTTGTCCAGATATTCCCTCATTCGAGCTTATCCAGACATCCCAACCGGAGAAAAACGTGTCCGACGTGATCGTGTTCAAGGCAGGCGGCTACCGTTATATCAGCGCGGTGTTCCAGTATTCCAGCGGCGTCGCGGCCGAACCCGGCTTCGAGATCGAACGGGTGCGCCTGTTGAAACCCCTGCCGCTCGCCGAAGGTTTCGCCTTCGTGGAGGCGCATCTCAAGGCGCTCGGCCGTCCGAGCACCGCGTTCGCCGCCTGCGAGCTTCGGTCGTCCACACCGTTCTCCGAGCAGGGCTTCACCGACTTCAACCGCGAATACGTGAAGACGCTCGGGCGCTGGGGCATCTACAAGGACGAGATCAACCCGGTGGCGCGCACCAACGTCTGCCCCGCCCACGGCGCGCCGGCAACCCCCACGCTGTATGCGTTTTCCTACACCGTGCCGACGACATCGAAACGCAGCAGCTTCATCATTGCCGGCGGTGGCGAGGTGGGCGGGCTCACCGGCAGCTTCGCCGAGCGCATCGTGCGCTACGGCGAAACCTCGGCCGATGCGATGCGCGACAAGGTGCGCCACGTCGCCGGCATGATGGAGGAGCGCCTGTCTGCGCTCGGATTCACGTGGTCCGACGCGGTGAGCACGCAGGCCTACACGGTGCAGGACATCGGCGCGCTGGTTGGGCCGGAACTCGCGGCGCGCGGCGCGGCGGCGGGCGGACTGTCCTGGCACTTTGCGCGACCGCCGATAGTGGGCCTGGAATACGAGATGGACGTGCGCGGTGCGGCGCGGGAAATCACGCTCTAGACCGCACCCCGGACTATGCCCAATCGGGTATCGGAATCACCCGCTTTCAGGCGCAGGCTCCGGGGTTTTTAAATAAAAGTTTAAGAATTACGGGAAAGACCGCGGCGCCTGGCGCCGCGGTCGAGCATCGCTCAGGCGAGCGCCGCGCAGTAGTCCCCGGTCGTGGTGACCCAGCCGAGGATCGTCTTCACGTTGAAAATGGTGGCCTGTTTGACGAAGTCGGGACCGGCGGAATTGGTCGCGTCCTCGATCAGGAGGCACAGGTAGTCGCGGTACAGGGCATCGCGAAGCGTCGCCTCGACACAGACATTCGTGGCGATACCGACGAAGGCAATCCACTCGATGCCAAGGCTTCGCAGCACCGAATCGAGGTTGGTCTCGAAAAAGCCGCTCAGCCGGGTCTTGGGGATGACGATGTCGCCCGCCTGCGGCGCGAGTTCATCGACGATCGCGTAGTCCCAGGTGCCGCGGGTGATTGCGGTACCGGCGTTCTCGGGTTTGGCGCGCATGAAGCGCAGGCCCACCGACTTGAGCGCCATGCCGCGGTCGGAGGCGCCGGCATCGTGAAGGTCACGATGCCAGCCCATTTGCAGATGGATGATTCGTGCGCCGCGCCTGCGTGCCGCGTCGATGACGCGCGCGCAGTTGACCACCGTGGTTCGCGCCTGCGAGATATCGAAGCCGGCGCGATCGAGGTAGCCGCCCTTCGCGGCAAAACCGTTCTGCATGTCGACCACGATGACCGCGCTGCGCGCCGGGTCGAACGACACCGGCTCCGGTTGCGCGTTCACCGTGACCATCATGGACACCGAAAAGCTTACTTCTTGCGCATCAGCGGCATCAGGTGCCCGATGTGCTGCGGGCTGGCCTTCAGAAGCTCGTTCCAGAACGCGTCATAGGCGCGCTCGCGAAGCTGCGGTCCGAGACTGATGACCTGAACGCCGCCGTCCTTCTGGATTTTTTCTTCCTGCGCGGAGAGCTCGGCGCGCCATTTCGGCCACTCCGCTTCGCCCCACTTGGCCACGTCCATGATCAGGTCCTGCTGCTGCTTGTTGAGGGTCTTCCAGCGGTCGTTGTTGACCATGATGGCAACCGACACATTGTAGAAACCCGGGTCGTAGCGGTACTTGGTCATCTTCAGCCAGCCCATGTCGCGGATTCCCCAGGCCGGCCAGCCGTAGCCCTGCACCATGTTGCGCTCGAGCGCGGTGAACACTTCACCGGGCGCAGTGAACACCACCTTCGCGCCCAGCGACTCGAAGAACGCCTTGTACACCGGTGGGCCGCGCAGCGTGATGCCGGCAAACGGCGTGGCCTTGTCGGCGACGTTGGCCGGCTTGTTCGTGTAGATGTGGAAATTGACGCCGTCGCCGAAGCCGGTGATCAGCGTGACGTTCATCTTCTCCGCGTGCATCTTGTTCAGGTAATCCCAGGCACCGTTTTTCCTGAGTTCCGGAACCGTGTAGTCCGAGAGCGTGAGCGCCTCGCCCTCGATCAGCGCGCCGCGGTAGAAGGTTCCCGGGCCGGAGTGGAAATCCACCACGCCGGTTTTCACCGCATTGGGCTGCTCGGGCACCGGCACCGCTTCGGGGCCGACGAAATCGATCTGGACGATGCCCTTGCCGCGCCGATTGACTTCATCGACCCAGCGCTTGGCCGTCAGGCCTCCAGCGACGGCGGTGGCGGGCAGGAAACTGGCGAGCCGCAGCTTCACCTCCTGCGCCGACACACCGGCGCTGACACCAAGAGACCCCATGAGGGCCGCTGCCAACAGTAGTAATAACCTTGCCATGACTTGACTTTCCTTTCCGCTGTTTGAAGGGTTTGCCGACCTATCTTGATTTGCTGAATTGCTGATCGTGCGACCCGATTATGCACAACAACCCGGCTTTGCACGTCCCTGGTTTTGCACGCCGCGACCGCAGGCCGGCGGATTCGGTATTGCAGGAAGCATGCCGAGCACGGACGCGGAATCGCGCCGCGCATCCCGATGCCGGGAACGGTTTCGCCGTCGACGCAGGGAAGCGCGTCGCTGCATGTGTGGACGCTCTCATCGATGTGCGCCTTGACGGGCACTTTCAAAAGAAATAGATTCCGTCCTGCGGAATTATCGGACCCCGCCCCTGAAGACGCGGGAAATGATTGCCGGGGCCTGATTCGCCGCATTGCCGAAATTGCTTCTGTCCTCAGGAACCGGAATCCGCGAGCATGGCCGTCACCAAACCCGCCGCACCCGCCTACGCGGTCGAATCCGT
>CAMBSA010000434.1 GCA_945869935.1 Bordetella parapertussis
GGCTGCCGCTCGCCAAGCTGATGCACCTGAAGCGCTTGGCACAGCAGGCCGGCCCGTTCACCCTGTTCCTGGCCAAACTCTTCACCTTCGACGACGACGGGGAACTGGGATTGCAGAAAATGGTGGTGCGCGTCAACAAGATGGTGAACTCTATGGCGCCGGCCGGGGCGGCCGCGCTGGCCGTATGGACCGGCATCAAGGCCGTGGTTGGCGGCGAATAACCGGTTCGCCACGGCCCAGCCCTGCATCGCATCGCGCATGGCATCGATGCCGGTTTCCTCTGACTCTTCGCGGATCGCCGTGAGCGGGTTGTCGGGATCGATGCGCAGGTCTTACAATTGCAGTAGTGGTTGGTTCGAACATTTCGGCATTGGCCGGGGATAAGGGATAAGGGATAAGGGATGAAATTCATTGGATGCATCAGTGCGATCGCTTCGATAGCCGCGTTGACGACGGCAGGGCCGGGTTTCGCCCAGGACTATCCGGCCAAGCCCATCAGGGTTATCGTCGGTTATCCAGCGGGAACGACGACCGACACGGCGGCCCGCCTGCTGACCAGGCCGATGCAGGAACTGCTGCGGCAGACGCTCATCGTGGAGCCCCGGCCGGGAGCGAACGGGGGAATCGGCGCCAACGCGGCGAAGAACGCGCAACCCGATGGCTATACGATTTTCTTCGGGTCGGTGACAAATCTCACAGCGACCTTCACCAAGGCCAATCCGGTCGACGCGGGCACCGATTTCGCCCCCATCTCGGACAGTCTCTACAGTCCGCAGGTGCTGTTTGTCACCTCGAAGCTGAACGTGCAGACGCTCGACGAGCTGATCGCCCATGCGAAGAACAATCCGGCGGGTACGCTGAACAACGCCGTCACCTTCGCCGCCCAGGATCTGATCATGCATTCGGTGAAAAATTCCAAGGGATTGACCTACACGAACATCCCTTTCACCAACTTCGCACAGTTCCTTCCACTCATGGCGAAGGGCGAGATCGCGATGCACGTGAACCTGTTCGGGAACGCCCAGAGCGCGCTACAAGCGCAGTCGGTGCGGGCGCTGTTCGTGACCGCGGCGAAGCGCATGTCTCGCTATCCGGAGGTCCCGACCGCAGCCGAACTCGGCGTTCCGGGATTGGAGAGGGCCGGCTTCTCAGCCGGGTTCTGGGCGCCGCGGGGAATTTCCGCGGCGATTGGCCAGCGCTTGAGCGAGGCTGCGCAGGCCGCCGCGAGGAATGATGAGGTGCTGCAGCAGTTCGCAAAGCTCGACTACGAGCCGGTCGGGTCTACGGCAGCCGAGCAACTGCGGAACTTCACCGAGACCATAAGGTTCTTTTCCATCGCTGCGAAATCGGCGAACTACCAGCCGCAGTAGCTCCCGCCCACTCCGGCTGACCGCGCGCTTTGAGCTCGCACAGTGCCAGGATGGCATCGCGGTTGGTCCACGACAGGGTGATTGCTCTTCGACCTGACAGCCCTTGCGGGTCAGCATTTTCGGTCGGCGCACGATAATCCTGTCGCGCAAACCCGCAGACTCCCCGCGGGTGGGCACTCGCGGTCGCTGTAGAATCCCGCACGCTCGGCCATTCCGAATCGGACTTTTCGCGACCTTGCCGTGGCTGGGTTCCAACGCAAACCGCGTTCGAGGCAGAAGCAACTTTTTCAATTTCCCGGGACCGGTCCGAGTTGATGCCATCCGCAGTGTCGTCTGATACGTACCAACCGCCCCATCCTGATTTGAACGCCGCAAGCCGCGCGCCATGATCTGCGGCCTTGATTTCGGCACGTCCAACTGTTCCATCGGCACGTGGGAGGCCAGCGGCCCGGTGCTGGTGCCCATCGCCGCCGACGGCCCGTACATGCCGTCGGTGGTGTACGTGAAGCGGCGCATCATGGGCCACGAAACGGCGGCCGCGGCCGAGCGCGACTATTCCAGCCAGACGCTGGCCGAGGCCATCCACGACACCAGCCAGCTGATGTTCGGCGAAGATGCCATTCGCGAGAACACCCTCGCGCCGGGCGAAGGCTTCTACTTCAAGTCACCCAAGCTGTTTCTGGCCAGCGACCTGCAGCCGCGCTACATCGATGTGTTCACCAACGTCATCACGGCCATGATCGCGCAGGTGCGCGAGTGCGCCGAAGCGAAATCGAAGCAGAAGTTGACCACCGTGGCCATCGGCCACCCAGTGGTATACAGCTCGGTCACCGGCGCGGCCGGTAATCGCCGCGCGCTGGAAATCATGGAAAAATCCGCGCGCGACGCCGGCTTCAAGGACATCACCTTCCTGCCCGAGCCGTTCGCCGCGGCGCTGAACTATGAAATGGGCACGACCCGCGAGGAAGTCATCCTCGTGGTGGATGTGGGCGGCGGCACCACCGACTGCGCCGTAGTGCGCGTAGGGCCGGGGCGTGCCTTCGGCGGCAATCGCGACAAGGACGTGCTGTCGTATGCCGGCGACCGCATCGGTGGCGTGGACCTGGATTTTCATCTTGCGTGGCAGAGCCTGATGCCGCACTTCGGCAAAGGCACGCTGACCAAGGACGGCTTGCCGGTGCCGCACCCGCTGCTGATCAACGCCATTTCAGTGAACGACTTTCCGGCGCAGGAACGCTTTCGAAAATCCGGTGCGGAACTGCGGGAGCTGGTTAGGCGCGCCAAAGCCCCGCAGAAGGTGGCGCGACTGGTCACGCTGTGGGAGCAGACGCTGCAATTCCGGCTGATGAGGAGCGCCGAGCTCGCCAAGGTGGACCTGTCATCGGCCGAGCGCGTGGACCTGTCGCTCGAGTACGTGGACCCGGAACTGATCTTCCCGCTCACCCGCGACGAACTCATGGTCGCCATCGACGGCGACCTGAATCGCATCGGCGCGCTGGCGCGCGAGGCGGTGCAACTCGCCGGCGCCAGGATTGATCAAATTTTTCTTACCGGCGGGACGTCGCGTTCACCAGCCGTGGTGCAGGCCATCCGCGACGCCATCCACGTTGACGCGCCGCTGCTGCGCGGCGACGACTTCGGTTCGGTAACGGTGGGACTGACGCAGTACGCGAAAGGTTTCTTCAAGAGGGCAAATTGCTAGCCTGACTGTGCTCGTGCCGCGTGCCCAGCGCCAGGATGGCATCGCAGTTGGTCCACGAGATGGTGATTGCCGCCGCTTCGGCTTGTGACATCCAGCGAAAGCCCGAGTGTTCATCGGGGGCGAGCGTCACCGCGATGCCCTGCGGAACCCGCAGGCTGAAGACATGCTCGCGATTGTG
>CAMBSA010000435.1 GCA_945869935.1 Bordetella parapertussis
CGGACGTGCTGGATGTCCTTGCGGGTTCCGGTCGCGTGGAGCGCGCGGCGGCGCGGTCGCTCGTCTACATCGACCCGAAGATCGGCACCAGCGGCAAGCACTTTGCCGAAGTGCTGGAACGTCTGGGGATCACCGAACAGATGAAGTCGAAGAGCGTGCTCGGCACCGGTGGATTCGTCGTCGAGCCGGTGGGCCGAGGCGAGGTGGAAATCGGTGTGCACCAGATCAGCGAGATCCTGCCGGTGAAGGGCGTGAAGATGATCGGTGAGCTACCTGCGGCTTTGCAGAAATACACGATCTATATTGCGGTACCACCGGCGGGCGCGGCCTCCGAGCCGGCCGCTGCGCTGGTGCGTTATCTCACCTCGGCCACGGCGCGGGCAGCGTTCGCCTCGGCCGGGATGTCGACTCCGCCTCAGTAGGCCCGGGTAAGCGCGGCTCAGTTCCGGAAGTCGGAATCCTTCGCGCCGACCAGGCGCACCATCGCGTCGAACAGCAGTTCGCAGGCACGCGGCTCGTTGCCGAGGAATTCACTGACCGACTGTTCGATTGCGGCGGCGCTGATCGGGTTCATCGCGCCGGCGGCGCTCGCCGCGATCTGCACGTCGCAGGCGCGCTGCAGGGTGTACATCGTGGCAAACGCCTCGGGCAGCGTGCGACCGATCGTCAGAAGGCCGTGGTTGCGCAGGATAACGGCGCGCTTGTCGCCGATCGCGGCGAGCATCCGCTTCTGTTCGTCTGCGCGCACCGTCACGCCTTCGAACTCGTGATACGCCACGCGGCCCTGCAACTGCGCGCCGTTGAAGGTGTTGTGCGACAGGCCATCCTTCAGGCAGGACACCGCCATGCCGGTAGTGGTGTGGGTGTGCATCACGCAATGCGCATCGTCCACGCTGGCGTGGATGGCGCTGTGGATGACAAAGCCCGCGCGGTTGATCGGGTACTGCGTCGTGCGCACCGGGTTGCCGTCGATGTCCACCGCAACCAGATTGGACGCGGTGACTTCGCGGTAGTGCAGCCCGAAGGGATTGATCAGGAACACGCGGTCGGGTCCGGGGACGCGCAGGGTGATGTGGTTGAAGATGGTCTCCGCCCAGCCGATCTGCGCGAACACGCGATAGCAGCCGGCCAGCTGGAGACGCGCGGCGCGTTCGGCCTCGCTGACCGGCAGGTTGGCGGTGACGGTGCTGCTCTTTTGCATGTAGAGGGCCATGGCGGTAGTCCGGTAGTCCTGTGGCAGAGGGGGGCATATTACCGGCCGCCGCAGACGGCGGCTGGCGGTGCTAGAGTTTTGCACCCGACTGCAGCCGCGTCCCCGGCAGTCGAATTTGAGCGGAGACCGAACCATGGCACAGCCCCGTCCGGACATCACCCCGGAGGAACTCAATCGCCGCAGCGTCGGGCGACTGCCCGGACTGGTGGGACTCGAAGTGCTCGAGGTCGGCAAGACAGGGCTGCGCGGCAGGATTGCGCTTCGCCCCGACCTGCTGGCGCCCAACGGCTATCTGCATGCGGCGACCCTGATCGCGCTTGCCGACACGCTTGCTGGCTATGGCTGCTGGGCTTTCCTGCCCGAGGGGGCGAAAGGCTTTACGACGGTGGAGCTGAAGAGCAATTTTCTCGGAACGCTGCTCGATGGCGCGGTGAGCTGCGAGGCGAAGCCGATCCACCTGGGACGAAGTACCCAAGTGTGGGATGCCGAGTGCAGCATCGAGGGCAGCGGCAAGCGGCTGGCGCTGTTTCGATGCACCCAGATGGTCCTGTGGTGAACGCGAAGGTGAACTCGAAGGTGAGCGCCGGAGTAGTCGATGGGCAGGCCGGACGGGGTGGCGCGTCGGGGTGTGCGACTTGCGCCGGCGGGGCTTGTCGTGCTTCAATCTCCCTCTGGAACAAAGCCATGAACCGCCTTTTTACCTCGTTTTATTACTTTTTCGGCTACCCGCAGCCGCTGGCGGAGGCGTTCGGCTAACCCAAGCACGGACCTCGAAAAAGCCGCCAGCGCAGACCCGCCTGGCGGTTTTTTTTTGGCCGAGTTCACAGCGGACTCAAAGCTTCACCCGGAGAACAGACATGACCCCGATGGCCGACACCTTTCCCGCCCACCTTCCGGTGGACAAGACTTCGCTCACCGACGACGAGCGCATCAACGACATCGTTCCCTTGCCGCCTCCGGAGAGCCTGATCCGGTTTTTCCCGATTCAGGACACGCCGGTGGAGGGCCTGATTTCAAGCGCTCGAAAGAGCCTGAAGGAGATTCTCCACGGCCAGTCCGACCGCCTGATGGTGGTGATCGGGCCGTGCTCGATCCACGATCCCGCGGCGGCGATCGAGTACGCCCACCGGCTGCGCGAGGAACGCGAGCGCCTCGCGGACGACCTCGAGATCGTGATGCGGGTGTATTTCGAGAAGCCGCGTACCACTGTCGGCTGGAAGGGCCTGATCAATGACCCGTACCTCGACGGAAGCTTCCGTATCAACGAAGGTCTGCGCATCGCGCGCGACCTGCTGCTGAAGATCAACCAGGCGGGCATGCCGGCGGGGTCGGAGTTCCTCGATGTAATCTCGCCGCAATACATTGCCGACCTGATCAGCTGGGGGGCGATCGGTGCGCGCACCACCGAGTCGCAGGTGCACCGCGAACTCGCCTCGGGCCTGTCGGCGCCGATCGGCTTCAAGAACGGCACCGACGGCACGGTGAAGATCGCGGTGGATGCGATCCTCGCGGCGCGCCAGCAGCATCATTTCCTGTCTGTGCACAAGAACGGCCAGGTGGCGATCGTGGAGACGCGCGGCAACGAGGATTGCCACATCATCCTGCGCGGCGGCAAGAAACCGAACTACGACGCGGCGAGCGTGGCGGAGGCCGCGAAATCCCTCACCGCGGCCGGGCTGGACGACAAGCTGATGATCGACTGCAGTCACGCCAACAGCCAGAAGGACCACCGGCGGCAGATCGAGGTTTCGGCGGACATCGCGCGCCAGGTGGCCGACGGGGACCGCCGTATCACCGGCGTGATGGTGGAATCGCACCTCAACGAAGGCAAGCAGGACCTGGTGGACGGCCAGTTGCCGAGGTACGGCGTTTCCATCACCGACGCGTGTATCTCGTGGGAGGACAGCGTACCGCTTCTGGACAATCTGGCCGAGGCGGTGCGCAAGCGCCGCGCGAAGCGCTAGCAATCTGTTGAGAAACGACTCCCGATGATGAAAAATCAATTCGATGCGACTGTCGTTCAGAGGG
>CAMBSA010000436.1 GCA_945869935.1 Bordetella parapertussis
GTGGAGGGCTTGAACAACAAGATCCGTGTCATCCAGCGACGTGCATATGGACTTCGTGATGAAGAATATCTGCGACTGAAAATTCTCACGTGCATGCTCCCCGCGCTCTAAAATGACCCAAAATCACCCACTCGATTCCGTGAAGAGCCCTTTAAACTAGTATCGTCATTTTTCAACACCACCACGAACAGGGAACAACCATGGGCAAGCCGTACAAATACGAAACGGTGCTGGTCGATATCGACGACGGCATCGCGTGGGTCACGCTGAACCGTCCGGAGAAGCGCAACGCGATGAGCCCGCAACTCAATCACGAGATGTGCGACGTGGTGGCACGCATGGAGACCGATCCCGATGTGCGTGTGCTGGTGCTCACCGGTGCCGGCGAGAGCTGGTGCGCCGGCATGGACCTGGAACTTTTCTTCCGCGACCTGGACGACAAGCCCGCCGAGCGCGCCGTCGCCATCTGGGAGACCAACGAGTGGCGCTGGAACCGGCTCTATACGTATCCGAAGCCGACGATCGCCATGGTCAACGGCTACTGCTTCGGCGGCGGCTTTACCCAGCTCATCGCCTGCGATTTCGCGATCGCCTCAGAGACCGCGACCTTTGGCCTGTCGGAAGTCAACTGGGGCATCATCCCCGCGGGCATCGTCTCCAAGGCGCTGATCGACTGCCTGAGCTATCGCGACGGCCTGTACCTCGCGCTCACCGGAAAATCCTTCAGCGCGAAGAAAGCCGAGGAAATCCGCCTGATCAACAAGGCGGTGCCGGCGGCGGATCTGCGCCGCGAAGTCGAGACACTCGCGCGCGACCTGATCAAGCTCAACCCCGAGGCGCTTCGCGGTACCAAGCAGGCGTTCAAGAACGTGCGCGGCATGGGCGATGTTCAGGCCGCCGACTACCTCGCGGCCAAGTATTCCGAGCTGAAATTCCGCGACAAGGACGACGGCTATTCCAAGGGCATCGGCCAGTTCATCGACGACAAGACCTACAAGCCCGCGTTTGGTGCCTACAAGCCCGGGAAGTGACGCAGGCGCCAATGGGTCATGAATGAGGCGCCGGGTCGGGTGAACCGCCCGTCCGGTGCCAGGCGAATCGCGCGACGGCAGATCGCGGGCGCCGCGAAACGAAGCCAAGGGGGCGCCACTGGCGCCTCCTTTTCCTTGTCGGACGGCAGGGGCCGAGCGCCGCCACCGGAAGAACGATGATGGTCAACAGGAGATCGTTATGAGGTCGATGAGCAAAGCGTTGTACGTGTTGTGCGTGTCGCTGGCGGCAGGGGTGTTGCCGGGCGGGAGTTCGTTTGCACAGGGCTTTCCCTCCAAGCCGGTGCGTTTCGTGGTGCCCTACGGAACGGGGGGGCTGCCCGACGTGATGGGCAGGCTGGTGGCGCAGAAAATGGCCGAGGCGATCGGCCAGCAGGTGATCATCGAGAACAAGCCGGGCGCAAGCGGCATCATCGCGGCCGAGTCCGTGGTGAAGGCCGACCCCGATGGCCACACCCTGTTCATAGGCGATATCGGCCACTACGCGCTCAATCCGGCGCTGCAGCCGAAACTTCCCTACGATCCGCTGCGCGATTTTGCACCGGTGACCCTCGCGGTGCAGGGACCGCTGTTCCTGGTGGTGAATCCATCGCTCGGGGTGCAGTCGGTGCGGGAACTCGTGGATCTCGCGAAGAAGCGTCCCGGCATGAATTACGGGACGCCGGGCAATGCGAGTGTTCACCAGTTGGCGATGGAACAGTTCGCGCTGCTCTCGGGCGCGAAATTCACGCATATACCCTACAAGGGCGTGGCGCAGGCGGTGCCCGCGCTGATCACCGGCGACACGCTGCTGATGTTCGTCTCGCCCACATCGGTCGCAGCCCAGGCGAAAGCGGGCAAGCTGGTGATCCTTGCCGCGGGGTCGCCACAGCGCTCGGCGCTGATGCCGGAGGCGCCGACGGTGGCCGAGGCCGGTTACGCCGGCTTCGAGGCGGTGACGCGCATCGGATTTCTCGCACCGGCCGCGACGCCGCGTGCGGTGATCGCGCGCCTGAACGCCGAACTCGTGCGCGCGCTGAAATCGCCCGAGGTCGAGCCGAAGATGCCGGGACTGGGCGCACTGGTGGTGGCGGGCAGCGCGGAACAGTTCACCGACCAGATCCGCATCGACCAGGCCAACTACGCGCGCTGGGTCCGCGAAGCCGGCGTGAAGCTCGATTGAAGCGCACGCACGACGAATGAAGATTCTCGACGGCATACGGGTGCTCGACCTGGGCACCTTCATCACTGCACCGCACGCGGCGATGCTGCTCGCCGAACTCGGCGCCGACGTGATCAAGGTGGAAAAGCCCGGCAGCGGCGACCCCTTCCGCTGGTTCAACGAGGGTCTGTCGAGCGTGATCTTCCAGACCCACAACCGCAACAAGCGCAGCATCGCGCTGGATTTCACCTGCGCGGAAGGGCTGGAGGTGCTGCATGCGCTGGTGAAAACCGCCGACGTGCTGCTGCTCAACGTTCGCCCCGGCGTGGAGAAAAAGCTGAAGATCGCCCCGGAGGACATGCACGCGGTGAATCCCCGGTTGGTGTACTGCTCGATCACCGGCTTCGGCGCCGACGGTCCGTATGCGAACCGCCCGGCGTACGACACCGTGGGACAGGCGATGTCGGGCTGGCTGTCGCGGTTTCACCGGTCGGATGACCCGCGCATCGCGGGCCCGTCGGTGTCGGACACGGCGACCGGCATGGTGATGTGCATCGGCGCGCTCTCGGCATTGCTCGAGCGCGAACGCACCGGCGTCGGCCGCACCGTCGAGACCAACATGGTCGAGGCGACGATGGCGTTCGCGATCGACCCGGTGATGCATCACCTGCTCACCGGCGCGGAGCAGCCGTTCTACCTGCGCGGATCGAACTCGCAGGCCTATGTGCTGCGCTGCGCGGACGGCAAGCGCGTATGTCTGCACATGTCTTCGCCCGACAAGTTCTGGATCAATCTCACGAAGGCGGTCGAGAGGCCGGACCTTGCCGAGCGCTATCCCGACCGCATCGCGCGGTCCTCGCACTACGAGGAGATCGGGCGCGAGTTGGCAGCGGTGTTCCTGCTGCGTTCGCGTGCCGAATGGATGATGCGCCTCGATACGCACGATGTGCCGTTCGCACCGGAGCATGTAATGGCCGATCTCGAACACGATCCGCAGATCCGCCACCTCGGTGCGCTCAACGAAATGAACCATCCGCAGTTCGGCCCGAT